>JADGRG010000576.1 GCA_017881145.1 Sandaracinaceae bacterium
GCGCATCGCTCTCGGCGGTCGCGTAGCGCAAGAGAGCGCCCATCACCGGATCGGCGCCCAGCATGGTGACATCGGTGCCGTGCAGGGTGGTGACGATGCGTGGCACGCGTCTGCCGGCCTTGGCGGCCACCGCACGCGCGAGCACCGCGCTGACGGCATGTGGGATCGCGTAGTGCGCGTGGATCACGTCGCAGCTGTCGGCGGCGGCTGCCAGCGCCGCTGCCAGCGCCAGGGAATAGTCGCTCGCGCCGCTCGGCGCAGGCGCGTGCACCGACACGCATTCCAACGACACCCGCGGAGCAGCCAGTTCGAGGCGCGGCGGGCACTGCTCGGCGAAGAAGCGCACGCTGTGGCCACGTGCAGCCAGGCGCATACCCACCTCGGTCGCGACGATGCCACTGCCACCGAGCGTGGGGAAACAAGCGACAGCGATGCGCAAGCTCTTCATGGGTAGACGTCTCTCACCGCAGGGTCGAGGCTCTGCGCAGCCTGCAGTATGGCAGAGGTGAGCGCGGCCGTGCCGGCGCGCGCAGCCAACGCGAGGAAGCCATAGGCACGCTCTTGGGGCACGCCGTCTGGTCGCAGCGCGAGGATCGAGCGATCGAGCCGCTCGCAGGCGATGGTGTCACGCTCGAGCGCGGCGCGCTCTACACCTTGCGCGAGCTTGGCGAACGAACGCTCGCAGGTCTCTCGCGTCTTGCGCGTGGAGTCAGCAACACCGGGCAGCCCGAGCGCTTCGAGTGCGGCGAGCTCGGCTTGCAGCGGAGCCAGGAGCCGCGCGCGCACGGAGTTCGCGGTCAGCGAGCTATCGGCATGAGCTACAACACGTGCGAGCAGGGTCTGCCGCGCTGCGTCGAGGTCGGCTGGCTCTAGACCGAGCTTGCGCAGCAGAGAGAGCGTAGCCGTGTCCACCACACGCAGGCGCGCGCGCGGTGCGATCAGCGGCATGGGCACGCCGAAACGCGCATAGAGCGGCGGTAGCTGCGCGAAATACGAGACCTCCGCGGGCCCACCGACATACGCGCAGGTGGGCAGCAGCGTGTCTTGCACCAGCGGCCGCAAGAGCGCGGAAGTGCTGAAACACAGGGGCTCGCGTGCGAGCACGTCAAGAAGCGTCGCGGTGTCGACCGCGCCTTCCGGCGTGTGGAAGCCCGTGGCTCTGCGCGTCAGACGATAGCGTGGGCCGGTGATGCCGCGGGGATGAAAGAACAGAAGCGAGGCGTCGGCGCGGGTAGGCACCTGTTCTTCACATCCGGCGTCGGCGAGGAGCGCGGCGCGGGTGCGAAGGTCGGCGGCGATCTCGTCGTGCTCATGGAGCGCACGCTGCATAAGTGGCGCGGCCAAGCGCGCGAACGCCGGCACGCGAGGGTTGATGATCACCAGCCCCTCGGCCCTCCATAGCTCGGCGAGCAGACCCGCGAACGCATCGACGATCGGCCGACCCGGCAGGTAATACGCGCGGACCAACTCGACGACCTCGGCGGCGTGCGGCAGATGCGCCAGAGCCTGCGTGAAGTGATCGATCAGGCCTGAGATCTCGTTCGGCAGGGTGCGGTGCGCGAGCGACACCCGCGACGGCAGAGCATCGGCTGGCAACGCCAGCTGGACGCGCCCAGTCGAGCCGGCGAACGCGACTTGAGCGATCTCGGCATAGTCATGATCTTCGCTCTGCAACCAGAACACCGGCACGCAGGGACGTCCCGTGAGATCCTGCACCAGGCGCGCTCGAGCGATCGCCGTGGCCGCTTTGTGCAAGGTGTAGAGCGGTCCGCCGAAGAGCCCCACTTGCTGCCCGGTCACGACCACGGTCGCACCGGGCGCTGCGAGCTGCTCCAGATGCCGATCCCTGGCCAGGGACGCTGGCAGCTGCCTCGACTGCCCAGCCAGCTCCTGCAGCACGGGCGCTGCGATGGGGCGCAACGAAGCCACCTCCGCGGCTGCGCGCCATGCGTCCGGCGCCACAAAATCACGGGGCAAAAGGCCCTGCACTTCGGAGCGCCCGGCGAGCACAGCAGCGAACACGGACTCGGTCACGTCCGAATGGTAGCAGGTGCTGGCACGCGCGCTCCGCTGTAGAGTGCGTGTCTACGATCATGTTGCGCACCTCTGCTCCTCACTTCGTGTTCAGCCTCGCGTTCGGCTTGCTGGCTATCGCGCTCTGCCCCCGCCACGCTTCTGCCACGCCGCCCACAGCCGCCGCGCCACCGACGCAGCCGGACGCTGCGCGCCTGGGCCGAGCGCTCGACAAGCTGCAAGTGCTCGGCTCTGTGCTCTACATCGCGGCGCATCCCGACGACGAGAACACGCGCCTGCTCGCGTATCTCGCTAACGACCAGCTGTGGCGCGCCGGCTACTTGTCGATCACGCGCGGGGACGGCGGACAAAACCTGATCGGCGCCGAGCAGGGGCCGCTCTTGGGCTTGATTCGCACGCAGGAGCTCCTGGCTGCGCGACGTCTCGATGGCGCCGAACAACTCTTCACCCGTGCACGCGACTTCGGCTACTCCAAGCGCGCGGACGAAGCGCTCGCGATCTGGGGCCACGACGAAACGC
>JADGRG010000577.1 GCA_017881145.1 Sandaracinaceae bacterium
ACGAAGCGCGCGGCTTACCTCGCTCTACGCTGCTGTCACCGCGGCGGGCCTGATCACGCCCATACACGCGTTCGATCTCGCCCGCCCCCTGCTCTACCGCATCGCGAAATCAGGTCTCGGGCGACGCAGCGCACGCGGCCGCACTGCGCAGACTCAATGAGCTCACTCGACCTCGTGATAGTCGGCGCCCCCGGGGGCACAAACGTCGGAGACTCGTTCTTCGTAGCTGCTCGGCAACTTGGTTTGCGCGTACACATGCTCGACGCGGGTGAGGCTTGGCGCGGACCGTGGCCGCTTGTGAGGGTCTGTTGGCACTTGCTGGGGCACCGACCCGCCAGGCTAGGAACATTCAGTCGCAAAGTGATCACCGCCTGCGACTCCATGCGCCCACGCTGGCTCTTGGCGGTCGGCATCGCCCCGGTCAACGAGGCAGCGGTGCGGACTGTGAGCCGTACGGGAATCCGCACGCTCGACTTCCTCACGGATGATCTCTGGAATCCTGCGAACCGCGTGCCGTGGGCGCAGCGTGCGACTCGGGCGTACGACTGTGTGGTGTCTCCGCGGCGCGCAAACATGGGTGACCTGTCCGCGCTCGGCTGCAAATCGGTGAGGTACGTTCCGTTCGGGTACGACCCGAGGCACTGCTTCCCCGAGCCTGACGTCGACCAGAACCTTGCCTCCGACGTCATCTTCGTGGGTGGTGCCGACGAGCAACGAGCGCGATGGATCGCTCCGCTCCTGTCGCAGGGCCTGCACGTGGCCCTCTACGGCAGCTACTGGGACAGATACCCGCAAACGCGCGGCAAGAGCCGCGGGCAAGCCCCGCCTGATACGATTCGAAGAGCGACGGCGGCGGCCAAGGTTGCACTGTGCCTGGTGCGACGCTCGAATCGCGACGGCCACGTGATGCGTTCGATCGAGATCCCCGCCATCGGGACTTGCATGCTGGCGGAAGACACGCCCGAGCACCGCGAGCTGTTTGGCCCCGACGGCGAGTCGGTGGTGTACTTCGACAGCCCCGCGCGGATGTCCGAGCGGGTTACGTGGTTACTCGATCACCCCGACGAGCGAGTGCGCCTTGCCAGCGCTGCGCATCGTCGCGTCACAGAGGGGAAGTACGCCTACGTTCATCGCCTGGCAGAAATGCTCGACCTGCCATCGCCAGCCTGACCGGCGTCGGCCGCCCAACCTCACTTCGCCGCGAGCTTGCGATCGACCAGGGCCTGTAGGTCGCCGATGTTCTTCAGCTTGATCACTTCCAGGCTCTTGAAACGCACGTCGAACTCTTTCTCGACCGCAGCCACCACACTGATGTGCCTGAGCGAGTCCCAACCGGGCACTTGCGGAGCCAGGGTCGCGTCTTGAAAGTCGAAGTCTCGCAAGTTGAGCTCTCGCAGCAGCACGCTCTTGAGTCGGTCGGAGATCATTGAATCAGTCCTTGTCCGCGGCGCTTGCCAACAAGCGGTCTCGGTTCGCCGAACGGCTCGGTTTACCAGAGGAGCTCTTGATGAGCCAGCGCGGCGGCACGAGATGCAGCTCGCTCAAGGTCACATCGATCCGTTGCACGGCAGCCACAATCCGCTCACGAAGCGCTTGCTGCGCAGGCTCCGGCACGCTTGTCTCGGCCACCGCGCAAACGTGTTCCGTCCCGGTCTCGGCGTCGTAGCGACCAAACGCGACCACTCTGCCCGGGATGGCTCCGTCCACGGTCGCAATTTCGTTCTCGATGTCCTCCGGGTAGAGGTTCTTGCCGGCGACGATGATCAGGTCCTTCTTGCGACCCACCACGAACCACTCATCGCCGTGGCGAAATCCGTAGTCGCCGGTGTAGTACCACCCGTCGCGCACCACTTCTGCGGTCAGATCCTGCCGATTGCGATAGCCGTCGAACATCGACAACGAGCGAATCGCCAGCTCTCCGACTTCGCGCTCGGGCAGTGCATCGCCGGCGGCGTCGACGACGCGGACCTCGCAGCCGTCGATCGCCACTCCCGAGGAGACGCAGATCCTGGTCGGTGCACTCCCGGGATCGATCACCACTTTGCCTTGAGTGAGAGCGTCGCGCGAGACGGTGAGCTCTTTGCTGCGCTGTCCTGGAGGCGTCTGTGTGACGGCAAAGGTCGCCTCGGCCATGGCGTAGCTGGCCGCTAGCGCTGTGCTGCGCAGCCCGAGAGGAGCCAGGCGCTGGAGCAGTGCGTCGTGCGCTTCCGCGCGCACCGGCTCGCTGCAGTTGATGAGCATCCGCAGGTGCGCAAGCGACAAACCTTCGAGCTCGTCTTCGCGCAGTCGTGCACCCATAAGCGCGTAGGCGAAGTTGGGTAACCAACTCAGCGTGCCGCGTTCGGCTGAGAGCGCCTCGGGCAGCAGGATAGGAGCGGTGATCCACTCGAACGGATCGAGCTGCACGGTGGGGATGCCAAGCGCCAGCGGTAGCTGGAACGCCGCGATGAGACCCATGTCGTGGTAGAGCGGCAGCCAGCTCACGATGCGGTCCTGCTCGTTCGCTGCAATCGCTCTGCCGTAGCGCGACACGTGCTCGAGAATGGCTCGGTGCGAGAGCACCACGGCTTTCTGCAAGCCGGTGGTTCCGGAAGAGTGCTGCAACAACCCCGGCGCATCCGCGGACACTTGCGGCGCATGTGTCAGCTCGTGATCGAGGCGAGCTTCGTACGGAGCCAGCAGCCCGCGCACGGTCGAGCCGGCCGCTTGCGTCAACGGTGCGATGGTCGGGGTCAGCTCGCTCTCACACAGGATCCAGTTGAGGCCCGAGTGCCGTGCCATGCCCACGAGCCCCGCGCGGAACTTGTCCGGGTGCAGGCGCGCGTTCGGGTAGGCGAGCACGGCGGGAATCGCGACGAGCGCGCTGATCGCCATGTAGACCGGGAAGAACTCCTTGTGGTGCCGGCTGATGATCGCGCACGTGTCGCCAGTCGCCACGCCGGCAGCCTGCAGCCAGCCAGCGTAGAGTCGCGCGCGCTGCACCAGCTCGCCCCAGCGCCAGCGCTCGGTGGGCTCCCCGGCGCGAACGAACGCGATGGCCTCGCGCTCTGGGTCTGCGTCCGCGTGGCGGCACCAGCGGGTCCACAGCGTTTCGTTACGAGACCACGAGAAGCTCGCCAGTGACATCGCCGCCCCAGCTCAAAACTGGAAGTACACGAAGGCTTTCGCCTCTTGATCCAGCACGATCACGGCGGCGAGCATGCACGCGTAGAAAGCCGGCCGCAACCAGGTGCGCGTGCGAGCACTCTCCAGCACGGGTTTGAAGAGCGCTGCGATGCGCGAGTGCGTGAGCGCCGCACCCACGCTCAGGATGGCGATGCCAGCGATGATGAGCACGCTGTTCTCGCGCACCAGCGCCGGCCGCCGGCCGCCGGCCAGCGTGAAGAGCGCCTTCAGGTGCCCGGTCGCCACCGCGAGCGACGGCGCTCGGAAGAGCAACCACCCTGCAAACACGACGACCATGGTGATGAGCCAGCCCGCAACGACGGCGACACGCGTCGTCGACGAGAAGAGCGGCTTCAGAGCGGTCTGCTGCGCTGCAAGGAAGATCCCGTGCCACACGCCCCAGAGCACGAACGTCCATTGAGCGCCATGCCACAGGCCGCAGAGCCCCATCGCCACGATGAGCCAGAATGGGCGCCACTGCGGGTGCGCACGGGTCGCGAAGCTCAGTGGGGTGAAGACGTAGTCGCGGATCCAGCGCGAGAGCGTCATGTGCCAGCGATTCCAGAAGTCCTGCGGCGAGCGCGCCTGGTAGGGCCAGTCGAAGTTCTCAGGGAAGCGGAAGCCGAAGAGTCTCGCGCTGCCGATGGCAAAGTCCGAGTAGGCGCTGAAGTCAAAGTAGATCTGCAGGCCGAAGCCAATTGTGCCCGCGATGGTGTCGAGCGCGTGCGGCGTGCCATTGGCCAGGAACGCGAGGTCGACCTGCGGCGCCAAAGAGTCGGCGAGGACAATCTTCTTGAAGGCACCGCGCAGGATGCGACGCGTGCCTTCCGACACGTCCTCGTAGCAGAGGCTTCGCGTTCCCTCGATCTGCTCGCGGATCTCCGCGGGGCGGATGATCGGCCCAGCGATGAGCTGCGGCCAGAACGCCTTGTACAACATGAAGTTGCGCAAGCTCTGAAACGGAGCTTCCCCGCTCGCGACATCGATCAGGTACGCGACGCCCTGAAACGTGAAGAACGACACGCCCAGCGGGAGCGTGATGTCGAAGATTCTCGGGTGCCAGCTTCCGCCGGCTGCATGCACCAGGGATCCGGCCGTCTGCACGAAGAAGTTCGTGTACTTGAAGTAGCCAAGCGCAGAAAGATTCACAGCGATGCCCGGCCAGACCGGAGCATCGTCGCTCCTCGCCAGCACGAAGCGAGCGTAGGTCCAGTTGAAGAGGCTCACGCCGAGCAGCAAGGCCAGGTAGCGCCAATCCCAGGTCGCGTAGAAGCCGTAGCTGGCCAGGATAAGCACCCACGACCGCGTTCGCGCCGGCGCGAGCCAGTGCACGACGAACACGGAGGCGAGGAAGAGCGCGTACGTGTACGTGGTGAAGATCACGGCGCCGCCCCCTGCATGCCTTCCAACAGGTCAGCGGCGAAAGCTTCGCCTACGGCGGCCGCCGTGCGCTTGTGGCCGGCACCGCTGAAGTGCTTGAAGTCGGGCTCACCCGAAGACAGACCCCACTCCGCCGCGGGGACGAGATTCTCGAAGTTGACGAAACGCAGGCCACGCGCCTTGGTGAACTCGGCGTACCAGGCCTTGAAGCCTTCGTACTCACTGGTCACGTACGGCGTCTCGGCGAGAGTGTTCAACGGAATGATGTAGGGCAGCAGCTTCACGTTCCGGGCGCGGGCCTCGTCTGCGAGCATCTCGAGAAACTGCCGGTTCAAATCGTAGCGGGCGCCGATGATCGGGCGTTTCGTGGAAGCCTTGATGTTAAAGACGAAGTTGCGGAGGTCGAAGAGGATTTGCAGCAGCTTCCCGTTCAAGTCTCGGCGCGCCGCAACGATCGGCAGCGCTGCCGCCAGTCGGTCGCGCAGACGGCTCTCGAGGCTCTGTTCGGCGACTTTGTTCCGCGCCGCTTCGATATCCCTGAGCGTGCCGAGCATCTTCTCCGCCGCCTGCGGGTAGCGCCCTGAATACCGCTCGGCAATCCGCTTCCAGTCCCGCAGGAGGTCCGGTCGGCGCAGGAGGAAGCTCTGCAACGTCGGACGAATGTCCGTGTTGCGAAACTTGTCGAAGCACACGCCGTAGACCATGGCGTAGGGGTGTGTCTCCGGCGCCACCGTCGTGGCGAGCAGGTAGAAGAGCGCCTCCTCGTTGTCGAGGTTCGGAGCAGCAAGACCGAAAGCGCGCACGCCCTTCGACTGATACGCGTCGTCGATCCACTCGGAGATCGTGCGATCGACGCTGGCGCGGTCGTTGATCCAGTACATCTGCGACATCCCGACCACGATGGCGAGCCGTTGGGTGCGCGCGTCCGGAATGAACCGCCAGTACTGCTCGAGATGCTCGGCGGTGGAGGTGTCGCGTCTGGGCGTCTCTCGTGGGTCGTCGAAACGCGCATAGAGGGCGCGCCCGGCTTTGTCGACCGCCTGCATGTGGCGTTGCGCAAAGAACGCGAGCACATTCAGGAGAGTGAACACGCCGAGGAAAACGATCGCGCCACGGTGGGCAAGCTTGTCGGAGTTGTCTGGCTTTGCGGTCATGCAGGCTCGTTTGACGCGCTTTGTACCACGACCACCGGCCTCTGCGCCGCGAAGCACTGGGATACTGATCGATGAGGCATGCGCGACGAGTTAGTCCATCGCGCCGCCGTGCACAGAAGGACTAATCCGGCGACGTCGCCTCGCATCGCCCGCTCGTGTAGACTTCGTCAAAGGCGCGAAGGCCCTCCCCTCGCCAGCAGGCCAGCAGGCAGCCGTCGACATGAACACGAAATCCTTCGTCAAGAGTGTGCTTCCGGAGCGTGTTTCGCGCGCGCTGCGCGAGGGTCGCAGGCAGTACCGCGAGTACCGTTACGCGTCTCAACGATCCGTGCCGATACGGTGCGGTGATTTCGCTCTGGAGGCTCCGGAAAAGCACGCGTTGGTCGCGCTTCTGAAAGAGCAGCCGTATCGGGACTTGTGCGTGGGCGTGACGGCTCGTTGTATCGCGCGCAAGTATCCCGGCGCCAGCTTCGTGGACATCGGTGCGAACATCGGGGACACGGCTGCGATGATGGCCTCCCATGCACGAAACCGACTGATTCTCGTCGAAGGGAGCGACTACTTCTTCAAGTTCCTCGAGCGCAACGCGAGGCGGCTACCAAACGATGTGGCGATCATCAAAGCGTTGATCTCTGACGGCCGCGATGTGACGGGCGATTTTCATCATTGGGGAGGAACTTCGTCGTTCGTGGAGGAGAGCACGGGCCGTGCACGAACCGCGACACGGCGGCTTGCCGACGTAGCAGATGCGCAAACACGATTCGTGAAGACTGACACCGACGGCTTCGACTTCAAGATACTGCGCAGCAGCATAGAATGGCTCGCCGAGCACAAACCGGCGATCCTTTTCGAAGATCAAATCCGCACCCGTGATGACCTCGCGGAAGCCGATGATCTTCTGGCCCGCCTGACCGCCATCGGGTTCAACCACTTTGTGGTTTGGGACGACCCGGGCTTTCATATGGTGTCCACGAGCGACCCGCGTGTGCTCGAGGATCTCCACCGCTATCTCTTCAACGTGTGGCAGCAGGAAGGCCGCAAGAGCATCTGCAATTACGATGTTTTGTGCTTGCACCGCGACGATTTCGACGTGTTCGAAGACGTGCGGGCTTGGTACGAACGCTAGGCGATGCCAAGGCAGTACGTCAGCCAAGGTCCTTCCTAGGGAACGGGCGAGCGCGGCGAGTCGGCGCTCGCCCTAGGGAGATCCACGCAACCACCTTGCGACCCGCCGCGCACAGCCTCGACGTCCAATCATCTTGAATGCAGGCCAGAATGTGAGGTCGCTGCGCTCCAGCCCAACGGCACTCGCAGAGGGCGATGCGCTGTGCGAGGCTGCGTGCTCGACGATCTTACCTGGACCTGCGTTGAGGAAAGTTGGTTGTGGCCGGCCCGAGTTCGGGCTATTTGTCCAATCACGATGGCGTTCCCCGTCCACCACAACCCGAACTGCCTGCAACCGCGTCACCTCAGCGGCGACGGGCCCGTGTGTCTCGCAGCCGAACTGAAAGCGAAGCGTCCTATGCTATCGTTCGGACGCTTGTTGAAACTCTCGACCGCCGATGCGACCGCCGCGTCTCGAGCGCGGACCACCGTTCTCTACCTCGTAGGCTGGAAGCTGTGCGCGTAGGGTTCTTCTTCAATCCGCCACGACGATGGGACTGGCAGCGGTTCCAGGCGGGCGAGATCGGACTGAGCGGGACGGACGCTCAGGTCTTGCGAGTGGCGCACCACTTGTCGCAGCGGGATGGGCTGGACATTGTGCTCCTGCAAGGCCAGCCACCAACCGAACATGCGCGGATGCAGTGCGTCCAGGTCGCGAGCGCCGAACAAGCAGTCGCGAAGGCGAAAGCCCTCGGGCTCAGCGTCCTGGTGATCAACAATCGCGGCGATGACGACACGCGGCGCGCGATCGCTGCATGCGATGCGACGAATCTTCCTGTTGTCGTCTGGGATCAGAACGGACCGGACGAGAACATGGCAGACGTCTTGGCGGCGTCGTCGGCCGTCAAGCGTCTCGTCTGCGTGTCCGCCACGCAATGCGACGGCGTTCGCCACCATCCGGTGTTCGACAAGGCCGAGTTCATCTACAACACCGTCGATCCACTCTTCTTCACGGGTGCCGGTGGTCAGCGCGACGACCACAACGTGGTGTTTCTTGGCTCGTTGACACCAGCGAAAGGGTTCCACCTGCTTGCGGCTGCCTGGCCTGGCGTGCGGCGGGCGGTCCCGCGGGCACAACTGACGGTGCTCGGGAGCGCACAACTGTATGACGACCACGCGCGTCTCGGGCCGCTGGCAGTTGCGGAGGTCGAGTACGAGACGCAACACTTGGTGCCACACCTGGGCCAAACGCGGGCCGAATGCCTGGAGCACGGAGTGCATTTTCGAGGGTTGGTCAGCCCTGTCGAAATCCGCGAAAGCCTGCTGCATTCGCTCATCGGAGTCGTGAATCCAAATTCCATCTCGTCGTTGGAGACATTCTGTGTCGGCGCCGTCGAAATGCAGGCGTGCGGCGCGGCGGTGGTCGGTGGCCGCGGCGGTGGGCTGCTGGAAACCGTCAGACATCGCAAGACCGGGATCTTGGTTCGAGGCCACCGCCAGCTTGAGGGTGCGTTGATCGAGCTGCTCGAAGATCCGTCCCGTGCTCGAGCGATGGGCCAGCGCGGAATACGTTTCGTGACTTCGCGATTTGCTCCCGGCGCTGTCGGGGATCGCTGGGTGCGTCTGCTCCAGGACGTCGCGGCAGGGACACGAGCGCATCCGCCGGCTTTCGCCTTCCGCCGCCTCAGTCGCGGGACGTTCGTGCGCGAAGCATTGCGCCAAAGCCGATCGCTGCCCATCGTCGGTCACCGAGTGCCGACCCTGGGCGACCTTCGACACCTACGAAAATCGCTGCGTCTGCGCCCACGATGAGAGGCTGACCTGACAACCGCACGTTTCTCGGCTGATCGCGTCGCCAAAGCACTGGCATCGTCGGTGCTCGGCCAGCTTTTAGGAATTTCGCAGACGTACTTGCTCGTCCCGCTCTTCTTGGCCGCATGGGGTGACGAGGGCTACGGACGGTGGCTCACGCTGACCGCGATGGCGTCGTATCTAGCGCTGCTCGATCTCGGTGGCCAGAGCTACATCGGTAATCGGCTCGCAGCCTCCTTCGCTCACGAGCGATACGACGAGTTCCGAACCACGCTGCGGCAAGGGTTCTCTCTCTTCGCCTTGGTCGGAACGCTGGCGTGGCTAGTCGTTGCTGGCGTGTTGGCTTCACCGTGGCTGCACTCCGATGCAGATTCGAGATTGGTTGTCTTCTGGTATGCGACTGCCGTGGTCCTCGCCGTGCCAGGTGGCGTGCTGGTGAGCTGCTATCCTGCGACCGTGCGAGTGGTACGCGGCGCGAGCGTCGGGAATATCATCCGCTTGCTCAGCATGATCGCGCTGATGGTCGCGCTGCAGCGGCGATGCACGATGCCCCAATACTCCGCGATCGTGTGTGCCACAGGCATCGTGCTGACATGGTTCGCTGTTGCGGACCTGCACCGGCAGCTCCCCGACTTGTTTCGGCCAGCATTCCGGCTTCGTGACCTGCGCGACGGTGTGGCGCTTCTGCGTGGCTCATTCCTGTACTGGATGTTCCCAGTGACGTCGGCGCTCAACAATCAAGGCGTGATTCTCGTACTCGCCGCGACCTACGGCGACGCCGCCGTGGCGAGCTTCGTCACGCATCGCGCCGCAGCAAGCCTGATCACCTACGGAGGCGGCCTTCTGCGCCCTGCCCTCTGGACCGAGATGACCTTCATGGCCGCGCGTTCGGACTTCCCGAAGATGCGAGACGTCGTAAGCCTGGCGATTCGAGTGAACACTTGGACCGCATCGGTCCTCGGCCTTGCGGTCTGCCTCGCAGCGCCCCTCGGCTATGCGTTGTGGACGCGATCGAAGTTGGAGCTTGACGTGGTCCTGCTCATGATTCTCGCGGCTCAGGCCGTGCTGTCGGCAGCTTGGTCGACAGCTTCGTGGCCACTGATGGCGGCGAACGAACCGCGCGCCATCGCACGCTGGTCGCTCGCGAATGCAACTCTCACCGTAGCAGGAAGCTTCTTCGCGGCGCGCCTCGGCTGGGGTATCCGTTCCATCGCCGCTGCCAGCCTCATCGCCGACGTGTTCTGCGGACTGATACCATTCCCTGCCGCGGCGTTCGCTTTCATGCGAGGAACGGCTTGGCATTTCGCGCGGGATGCGGGCCGGGCGTTTGGCGCTGCAGTGCCGTTTGCGATCATCGTGTACCTCTGCTTCCACTTCCTTGCGACCAGCCAGGCGCGCATCCTGGCCTTCGCAGGGGCCTCGCTCGTCTTGGCTTGGCCCACAGCCCTCCTGCTCCTGGGTGCTCGCGACATCGCACGGATCACAGCCGCCCTCAGACGCAGAACCATATGACACACGCGGCGCTGACCGCTGCCAATCGCCTACGCCGTCGGCGCAGCAGCGCGAGAATCACCTGCGACGCGCCGAAGCCCTGACGCAAACAGAAACGCGGGGACTAGGGTGGCGACGATGTTTCTGCCAGCAACAAAGATCCCGTCGATCTGCTGCTCAGGAGAACTCGTCGCTGCCAGCATGGCGATCCAGAAGACGAGCTCGTAGAGGGATCTCGTAGCTCCGACGCGCGCTTCAATGAACCTCACCAGCAGACCGAAGAATGTGGCTCCGAGTAGTAGACCAACCAGCCCGAACTCGAACAGGCATTGCTGCCAGGGCATGGACCCAAGGTCGACGTCGGGAAAGCGACCCGTGCTCTTGAGGTGATCTTCCAGACCGAAACGATCAGCGATCTCGTTCTTGGCTGGGAAGATCGCACTGGGCAACGATCTCACGATGCCCTCGAGAAACGTCCATCGCACAGTTGACCCATTTTCCAACCACTCTTCGACAACGGCGAAAAACTGAGGTCCGGACCAGAAGCGCGTTCTAGCGTTTTCCGAGAAGCTCGTGACCGCAGCAGAACGAGCTTCGTCGTGTGCGACGACCGATCCGGTCGAGTCCGCTGCGACAGCCACGAAGCCGGACAGAGACGAAATATTCTCCTCCGAGGAGGAGAGTGCGTTTCGGTAGGCTAAGACGAGCACGAAGACCAGAGGCAAGCCGAGCCCGATTGCCACGGGAACGAACATGGTCAGTTTCATACCGAGTCGGCGGGCCAGGAAAGCGCACACGACCACGGCAAATGCGATCTGGCTGCGGCTGCCCGCGAGAAAGAGGATGACCCAGGAAAGAAGAAACCCGGCCAAGGCCCCGGTGCGCAGCCGACCCTGCGCCCTCGAGAACACGAGCAAAAACAGTCCTGGCAGCGCCGGCCGAATGCTGAGCAGCACCGTGGCCAGCATGATGGTGCCACCTGCCTCGACCGGCGCCAGCGACGTGGAATTCTGGTAATTCGAGAAGCGGCCTGTCGTCACCAGATACGCCATCGCAAGAACCGCGGGGACGGTGATGGCAATGACATCGAGCGCCCTTACCTGGACGTGGACGGCTCGCTCGCGACCGCTTCCGCTGACGAGAACGAACACGACACACCAGCCGACGAACAAGAGCCGGCCGAATGTCGCGCCTTGATCGCCGTAGACGAAGATCGCCCGCGCCTCAGGATTGTCGACGATGAGAGACGGAGCCATGCCAAGGATCCACGTACTGAGTACGACGAAGCCCGCTCCAGGATACTGGAGCGGTTGTTGCCCGTGCCCAACACCGCCCAAGAACGTGGATAGAGCAAGCGGGGCTGCGAGCAAGACAGCTAGGCCGAAGTGAGCGAATTCGAACGGCACGGCCTGAACGATGACCGAAAACGCCGTCAAGAATGCGCTGAAGCCGAACCAAACCCCGACCGTTCGCAGAATCATCCCAATCGTCTTTCCACATGCCGCGCTCGGGGTTGCGCGTCAGCGCGGCGCAGCGATGTCCGCCACCGCGTCGCCGCCACACAGACGCCTCGATGGGCACGGCCACAAACAGGAGAAAACCGGCCCCCACCCCAACCACGGGACCATCCTCCGCTACAAGCTCATGCCGGTCAACCGGACGCGCAACCCAGTGAATTCTGTGTTTCGCACCAGGGTCGACGAGGGTATCGTGCCCATCGCGGGGGTTGGTCTCCGAAGCAACGCCCGCCTCGCGGAGTCGCCCAGCGTCGCCCGAAGGTCCTGTCGTTGGCGGCAAGTCCAGTCTGGCCTGAGCGGCGCCGGAAGCAGCAGATCGCAAATGACAGGTGGTGTCCTATTGTGACCGGGGAACATCGAATCCTCTTCTTTACCTCGAACTGTGAGGACTTCCTCTCCGACGGCCTGCTGCACGGACTGCGCTCGTTGCTGGGCGAGGCAGTCGTGGATTTCCCGAAGAACGAGCTCATCTACCAGACGGCTTCAGACGCCGCGCGCGCGCGCTGCCACGGCCGAGGATTCACGCTCTACGGCCTACTGCCCGACATCGCGATGGATCGATCTCACATCTTCGAGAAGGTCGCCGCCGGCGAGTTCGACATGGTCGTGTTCAGCGACATCCAGCGACAGTTCGGGTATCTACTTCAGCTTTGGGGCAGGTTCGGAACAACGCCCGTCGCGATCGTCGACGGGACAGATGCCTCGAGACCGTACCCGTACAGCGGGCGATTTCTCCGGATCCCCAGCTTGGCGCTGGTGCCGCGATGCAGGCAGTTCCCCTACTTCA
>JADGRG010000578.1 GCA_017881145.1 Sandaracinaceae bacterium
CAGCTCGTGGGCCACGACGTGCTGATGTACGACACCGGGCGCAACCTGGTATTCGGCCCTGCGGAGATCCGCGCCAAGCTGGGCGTGCCGCCCGAGAAGGTCCGCGACTATCTGGCTTTGGTCGGGGACAGCTCCGACAACGTGCCCGGAGTGGCCTCGGTGGGGCCCAAGACCGCGGTCCAGCTGCTAGCCGAACATGGCGACCTCGATGGCATCTACGCGCACCTTGATGCCATCACCAAGAAGGCCTTGCGCGAGAAGCTTGTTGCGCATCGCGACGATGCGTATCTCTCGCGCGATCTAGTCACGCTGCGCGACAACCTCTGCGTGCAACTCGATCCGCAGGCGCTGGCGTGGAACGGCGCCAACCTTTTGCGACTGCGCGAGCTCTTCGTCGAGCTGGGCTTCACGCGCTTGCTCCGCGAGCTACCGGAGCTCGCCAGTGCAGCCGAGGCCACTTCGACGACCCAGGACGAAGCGAGAGCAGCCAGCCAAGCGCGCGCGCCTGCCTGTGAGCTCGTGCTGGATCACGCCGCGCTCGACGCGCTCGTCGATGCGCTGGAGAAGAGCCAGAGCATCACACTCGCGTGCGTGCTGGACGACTCGCGGCCGGTGCGTGCCGGTTTGGTGGGCCTGGTCCTGGCGCCAGAGCACGGCCGAGCCAGCTACATCCCGCTCGCGCACACCTACCTCGGACATCCGGAGCTTCTGCCGACCGAGCGAGTGCTTGCGCGCTTGCGTGCTCTGCTTGGAGCCGAAGCCCCTGCGAAGATCTGCGCGGACAGCAAGCGAGATCTCTCTGCGCTCGCTCGCCACGACATCACGCTGCACGGCATTGCCTTCGACGTCACGCTGGCGAGCTACCTCGTGGACGCGGAACGGCATGGCCACAGCCTGCGCGAAATCGCAGCCGAGCTGGGTGAGCCGGACTTCACTCACGCCGAGGTGCTGGCACGCGGCGTGAGTGCAGAAGGAGCCTCCATCTGCGAGGTGGAGCTCGAAGAGGCCGCTCGGCATGCAGCTCAGCTAGTGCAAGTGGTGCGCGCGGCACGCGCTGATCTCGGGCCGCGCCTCACGAGCCTCGGCTGTGATGACTTGCTCTCGAAGATCGAGCTGCCGCTGGCTCGCGTGCTTTCGGAGATGGAGCTCACCGGGGTGCTGGTGGATGCGCAGCACCTCGCACGACTTTCGACGAGAGTCGCTGGGCAGATGCAAGAGCTGGAGGCCAAGTGTCATGGCTTGGCCGGACGTGACTTCAACGTGGGCTCGCCGCGCCAGCTGGAGGCGATTCTCTTCGACGAATTGGGTCTACCGGTCATCAAGCGCACCAAGACCGCACGCTCTACCGATCACGACGTGCTCGAAGAGCTTGCGGCTCTGCACGAGCTGCCTGCGGCGATCCTCGAGCACCGCATGCTCGCCAAGCTCAAGAACACCTACCTGGATGCGCTTCCGCGCGAGATCGATGCGCGCACCGGACGCATCCACACCGAGTTTCGACAGACCGTGGCTGCCACCGGGCGACTTTCGTCGACGGATCCAAACCTGCAGAACATCCCCATCCGCAGCGAGATCGGCCGCTCCATCCGACATGCGTTCGTCGCGAGGGAGGGCTGGCAGGTCTTCTCGGCGGACTACTCGCAGATCGAGCTGCGCGTGCTCGCTCACCTCAGCCACGATCCCGAGCTCGTGGATGCGTTCGCTGCGGGACAGGACGTGCACTTGCGCACCGCACGAGCGATCTTCAGCGTCGACGAGAACGCCGTGACGCGTGAGATGCGCGCGCAGGCCAAGACGGTGAACTTCGCGGTGATCTACGGACAGACGCAGTTCGCGCTAGCTCGTAACTTGCGGATCGACCGCGCGCAGGCAGGTCGCTACATCAAGGCGTTCTTCGAGCAATACGCAGGCGTCAAACGCTACCTCGACGAAGTCGTCGACGGCGCTCGCGAAAGTGGTGTCACGCGCACGCTGCTCGGGCGGGTGCGCCGCGTGCCGAACCTACGTGCCGCCAACCGGCAACAACGCGAAGCGGCAGAACGCGTGGCGCGCAACACGCCGATCCAGGGCACCGCTGCGGACATCATCAAGCTGGCGATGGTGGCGGTGCACGGTGCGATGCAGGAACAGAAGCTCGCCAGCAAGATGCTGCTCACTGTTCACGACGAGCTGGTCTTCGAGGCGCCGCCCGACGAAGCTCGCGCGCTCGAGACCTTGGTGGTGGAACACATGCAACACGCCGTTACGCTGGACGTCCCGCTCCTGGTCGACAGCGGTTGGGGCCCGAGCTGGGGCGACGCCCACTAAAACAGTATCGCCTGGACTGCGATCCACGTCGCGATCCGGCGGCTGGCCCTCCGGTCCGTGCTCACGTACCCCGCGCGTACGCTGCGCGCGGTCCTCGGCCCAGCCGCCGCCTCGCTCGTGCCTCGCAGCCCATCCGACGCTGTTTACTTCGCTGCTTGACTCAAGAGCTGTCGAAAAATGGCTCATAGCGGCTTTCGTCCTGCCAAAAAATCCTCGAAATACGCGAGTATTCCTGCGGTTTCTTCTGCGGGCGCGCTCGCTCTGCGCCGATTTTCCGACAGCTCTTCAGCGCGAACCGAGGCGGCGCATCACGCGCTCGGGCAGCGTGCTCTGGAGCGGCGTCAGCAGGCTCCTCTTGCCGAGGTGGAAGCGTTCTCCGCGCCATTCGGTGGTGCGCGAGAAGAGCGCATAGAACCAGAGCATCGGCAGCAGAATGTCGCGCAGCGGGATGTAGGCGAAATGGCGTGACGATAGCGGCGTGCCGCGCAGGCGCCGCATGATGCGAGCGTCGTAGTAGCTTTTGTAGGCGATGACGCCAGCGTAAAGCCCCAGGAGTCGCAGCTCGCAGCCGCTGGCCAGGAACGCGAGCAGCGCGAAGAACGTGGCATTGGAAAGCAGGTCGGCGATGAACCCGCCAAGGTGGATGACCACCCGCATCTTGAGCCAGCGCGAGTGCCGGCCGAGGAAACGAGAGAGCGGTGCGTCGATGTTGACGTTCTCGACCGTGAAGCGCGAGAGCACCACCTTCTTGCCGGCCTGCTCGTAGGTCTGCCCCAGCACGAAGTCCTCGGCCAGAACGTCCTTCACCAGCGCGAGACCGCCAAGCTCAGCGAGCTCCGACGCACGGAAGAGCATCGACTTGCCAATCACGCACTCCACGCCCGCCACTTCGCTGGCGAGGCAGATGCCCGGCGTGGTGAAGGTGGTGAGCTGGATGTTGTCCAGCACTGCGCCGAGCGAGCGCTCACCGACGCCTGCGATCAGGCTGCCCAGCATCGCCGCGTCGGTGTCGACGTATTCTTGGACCACATCGCGGAGGTAACCTGGGCGAACGCGAACGTTGGCGTCCGTCTGCAGCACCAAGTCATAGTGCGCAGCGCGCAGTGCACCGGCGATGTTCGAGACCTTGGGGTTCCAGCCGAAGCTCGGGTCGGAGACCACGAAGCGGGTTTCCACCTGGGGGTAGTCCTGCGCGACCCGGCGGGCGACCGCGATACCCTCATCGCTCGGCGAGGTGCTGGCGAAGACAAATTGCAGGGGAGCGGGGTAAGCCTGCTCCAGGAAGGAACGCAGGTTCTGCTCGAGCTGCTCCTCGAGACCCTTGATGGGCTTGAGCACGCTCAGCGCCGGCAGGGCGCGAGGCGCGCAGGGTGACCCTGGCTCGTTCTTCGGCGTTACCGGTCGGGTGTGCCTAAACGTCGCCCACACGGCCACGCGGTGCAAAAGCAGCGCGACAGCTGTAAGTGCGAGGAAAGTGGAGACCGTTACGGAAAACATGACGCCGCCTGAAGATGCCGAGGCTGGCGCCAAGGCGGCCGGACTATCGCAAAAGGGCAGGGGCCGCGCAATGCGACCCACCGGCGCGACCACGCCGAGGCCCCGCAGCTGCGTAGGCCAGCGGCCAGCCCCCTTCTTGTCGACCCGTCCCGAGCGCAAGCCACCGGAAAGCCGTGCACCGTCCCTATTCCTCTCCAGCGCGACCAGTTGCGTGAGCGCAATCGCCTAGGTGCACGCCCGCGGCAGTGTAATCGCGCCGAGTCAGGCCACTGGCAAAGTGTGCATGTACCCATCCCGGCTACCACCGGCTCAAGGCGTGCGCTGACCAAGGACTCGGGGGGGGGTGCTAGTCGTGGCAAGAACTCAACCCGCATACGGACCGCATCACCGAAATCGGAGGAAGACAATGCCTTCGCAAGCAGGTTTGCGGCGTGATGTTCGTGATCTGGGCCGGCTGCACTGCGCCCCATCAGACCAATGCGCGCACGCGTCCCGAAGCCGGACCGTCCACCGCAGCGCTCTTCGCTGAGAAGCCCGGCACGACGATACGCACTCCCGCGCGCATCGCGGTCGGGTCCGACGGAACGATCTACGTCTCCGATCCCGAGGCGAACCTGGTCACAGGCGAGCACGCGGGCGTGCGCGTCATCGAGCTCACCGGGCTGGATCGGCCGCTCGGCATCGCGGTCTCCGGTAACAAGCTCTACGTCGGCAATGGCGGCCACCACAATGTGGAGGTCTACGATCTCACGAGCCGCAAGCTCATCGGCGCGCTCGGTGCCGTGGATATGCCGAACGCCATTTCGGTTGCACCGGATGGTGTCGTGTATGTAGCGGACAGCACCAAGGATGTGGTCCGCGTCTTTGAGGGCGGGCACTGGTCGATGGATCTCGGCGGCACCGGGACTGGTGCGGGGCAGCTCCGCTTCCCGGTCGCCGTTGCCGCCGACGCGACGCGCGTCGTGGTCGGCGATCAGGCCAACCACCGGCTACAAGTCTTCGACCGCGCCGGTAAGTTCGTCCGCAGCATTGGCGATGAGGCCACCTCGGCCGAGAACGGCTTCTGCGGCCACTTCAATCGCGTGCAGGGCATAGCGCTCAGCGGGGACACCATCTACGTGCTCGACGCCTACCACGGCCACGTGGTGGTGCTCTCCGGCGATGGCACTTGCCAAGGTCTCATGGGCCACATGGGCAACTGCCCAACCTGCGTCGGCCTCGCACTCGATGTGGCAGTGAAACTCGACGGCAAGCTGCTGCTCACCGATCCGGATCACAAGCGCCTAATCACGCTTTCCGAGGAGGTGCGCTGATGACTACGCTTCGCATACTCTTCGTCGCTTTGCTTGGCACTCTGGTGACCATGCTGGTGACCACTAGGGCGTGGGCGGCTCCACAGCCGCCGCATGACTTTGCCGGCGGCACGACGTGTTCGGATTGCCACATTCCTTACGCCAGTCTGCAGACCCCGCCGCCCACCACCGGCACCGCCGGGGCAGGATCGACGCTGACTCAGCTCGTCGATAGCACCCGCAAGTGGAGCCCAGGCACTTGGGTCGACGGTGTGATGACGTTCACGTCGGGCGCCAACAACGGGCAGACCCGGACCATCACAGCCAGCACCACCACCACGTTTCGCTGGACGACGGACCTGCCGAATCCGCTCAACGTCGGCGACGGTTACTCGATCGTGAAGACCACGGCAGCGGGCACGGCGCAGACCAGCCTGGTGGCGACTCAGCTCATTGATACGAGCAAAAGCTGGACGATCGATGCGTGGATCGGTGGCGTGGTGACCTTCACCTCGGGCGCCAACAACGGACATTACCGCGCCATCACGCACAACACCACGAACACGTTGTTCTGGACGGAGCCGCTCGCGACGCCTCTCACGAACGAGGGCTACGTCATCGGAAAGACGACGCAGTCGGATGTCGAGGCGAAGTGTCGTAGCTGCCACAACACGACAGGTCGTGCGTCGGCCATGACGAACGTGGGTCTGCACGTCGCTCCCGACTACGGGAACGTCACCATCGGCTGTGGCGATTGCCACGATCCGCACAACATCGCGCCAAACTCAGGCAGAGGCCAAGCGATCCTCAGGACCAAGATCCGCTATCAGGCCGTGACCGCGGCGCTGGTGTTCCCCAGCAACAATCCCAACGGCAACAAGTACATCGCGGGTGCGCCCAACTACAACGGCATCTGCGAGGTCTGCCATACCAAAACCAAGTACCACCGCAACAACTCGACGGGCCTCCACACCGAACACCACGCCACGGAGAGCTGCGTCAATTGCCACAAACACGAGAGCGGCTTCCTGCATGGTGGCGGCGTCGGCGGCAGCAGCGTGGACAACTGCATTCCTTGTCACGGACATACCCCCGGCTATGCCTACGCGCCTGGGCTGACCAGCCAGGGGACCGGATCTACCCAGAGCCATTCCACGCACACCCAGACCGACGGCGCCCACGTGCGTGGGCCCAACGTCGGAGCCGACGCCTCGGGCTGCGCCACGTGTCACGACAC
>JADGRG010000579.1 GCA_017881145.1 Sandaracinaceae bacterium
AAGCACGCGCTCTCACGACTTCCGTCTCGCCTTCGCGGATCGAGAGCTGCTCGCGCGTGTTACTCGCCATGCGTGGGTCCGGCGTGAACGCGATCTTGTTCTGTGGGCACGCGGACACGCATTCAGAGCAGAACACGCAGCGGCCGAGGTCGAGCGTCACGGGATCGAGCGTGATGGCGCGCGTCGGACACACGTCCACGCAGGCTCGGCACTGGCTGGCGCAAGGCTCTGCCGCGATCACCGGCCGACCACGAAAGCCGAGCGGAACCGCCTTGCGCAGATCGGCGATATATTGAGTGCCTTGCGAGGCGCGTACTCGGAGTGACTTGAAGAGGGTCATAGATCGTGACCGCAATACGAGAGATCGAAGCTCTTGTTGCAGATCGGGAAATCCGAAATCTCGTTGCCGCGCACCGCGATCGCCAGACCCATCCAGTTCCGCAGCGAAGGGTCTTGTACCTTATAATGCACGAGCTCACCGCTCGCACCCGTCTGCAGGCAGTGCACGACCTCTCCGCGGAAGCCTTCGACCACGCTCACGACCAAGTGCTCCGGCGCCAGCATTCCGAGCGCCTTTCGTGGCTGCTCCCAGCGCGGATAGAGCGCGACGATGGTAGACAACCACGAAAGCGATACGTCCATCTCTGAGATGCGAACCTGGGCGCGAGCATAGCAGTCTCCCTCGCTCGCAGAGCTCGTGGCGATGGGCAGCACCCGGTAAGCGCCCTGCTGCAGGTTAGCGCGGGCGTCGCATGCCACGCCGGAAGCGCGAGCTGGCACGCCGACTATCCCGAGCTGCTGGGCGCGCTCTTGGGTGAGCACCCCGACCCCGCGCAGTCGGTGCTTGACGGTGCGCGCATCCAGGAAGCATTCGTTGATGATCGCAAGGTCGTTGCGCACCAGCTCCAGGTTGGCCAGCAAAAGCGGCAGTAGGTCGGCAGGCAAATGCATCGCGATTCCACCGGGGCGCAAGGCCCCGCGACCGAAGCGGCTGCCGCAGAGGCGCATCATGGTGTTGATCACGGTGGTGCGTAGTCGCCCGTAAGTGGTGGCGCCCTGCAAGAAGCCGATGTCGGCGGCGAGCCCCGAGAGCGTGGCCAGATGCATGGCGACTCGTTCGAGCTCCAGCGCAACGGCCCGGGCGACCTCGACCTCGAGCGGTAGCTCGCTGCCCGAGAGCCGTTCGATCGCGGCGCAGTACGCCCAGGTGTGCGCGATGCTGGTGTCGCCAGCGATGGTTTCCACCAGAGGCGCAAGCAGCGTTGGCTTGCCTTGGAGCAGGCGGCGCTCGACGCCGCGGTGTTGGTAGCCGAGCTGGATCTCCAGGTGGTGAACTTGCTCGCCCAAGCACATGAAGCGGAAGGAGCCGGGCTCGATGACTCCTGCGTGGATCGGGCCGACGGCCACTTCGTGAACTTCCTTGCCCTCGATCCGATAGAACGGATAGTCGTTCATCGCAGCCTGTGGCTGGCCCTGAAAGCGCAGCGGCTTCAGCCAGGGGTGTGCGGCGATGCGCACGCCCGTCTGCTCGTGCAGCTCGCGCTCGAAGCAGTGCAGCGCCGGATGTTCGCTGGTCAGCTCGCGGTAGCCGAGCTCCGCGGCGACGCAGGTGCGCAGCACCTCTAGCGTGCGATCCTCCGCCTGCAACACAGCCGTGATGACGACGTCATTGTCCTGGCTGTCGTGGTCGCCCGCGCGCCGTCCATAGAGCGTCACGACGCGCAGGCCTGCCTTTAGCTTCGCGAGCAGCTCGGTGCGCCATGCTCTCACGTCCAGCACGGGGAGAGCGGAAAGAGACAAGGCATGCGTGAGGACCGAGGCGTTCATGGGCCCTCCACGGAAGCGGCCACTTGTTGGATGAGTCCGTTGACGACGGGCGGCACGTAGATGCCGAGCACCACCAGCGCGACCACGAAGATGATCTTTGGCGACATCGACAAGAAGGTCTGCCTCGGCCACTTGTGCTTCTCTTTGGGCTCACCCCAGATCATCGGGAAGATAGTGCGCCCGGTGGCGACGAAGCTCATGGTGATGAGCACGCAGAACGTGGCGAACACCAGCATGCGTCCAGAGCTGACCAGGGCGGACAAGATCAGCAGCTCGCCAAAGAAGCTTCCGAAGGGCGGAAAACCCAAGAGAGCAAACGAGCCCACCATCAAGAATACGCCACTGTAAGGTAGGTCCTTGATCAGGCCCAAGATGCGGCGGGTGTCCTTGGTGCAGTAGTGCGCTTTGATCTTGCCCGCGGTGAGAAAGAGCACGGCCTTGATGAAGGCGTTGCTGAGCATGTAGAGCAAGAGTCCGTAAGACGCGGTCTTTCCGATGCCCAGGCCGATGGCGATCACACCCGCGTGGTTGATGGACGCGTAAGCGAGCAGCCGCTTGATGTTGCGCGTGGCGATGAGGTTGAAGGTCGAGACCACCATCGAGACGATGCCGATGGCGACGAGCTCTGCTGCCACCAGCTTGGGCTCGGCTGCTCGGTAGCTCTGCAGCACACGCAAGAGGAGAACCAGCGCGCAGTTGAACTGGACGGCAGCGAGCAGCGCCGTCACTGCCGGCGGGGCTTCGTCGTAGGTTTCGGGCAGCCAACTGTACATGGGCGCGAGGCCGAGCTTCGTGCCCAGGCCAACCAGCAGGAGCGAGAGCCCCAGACGGCGCCACATGCTGGGCGCTGCGCTCGCCAGTGGGGCCGCACGATCGAGGAAGAAGCTCGGCGCATGACCATCGGCTGGCATGCTGCGGGCGATGCACATGAAACCCAAGAGCGCGATGCCCAGGCCCACCGAAGAGAAGAGCAGATAACGAAAGGACGCTTGGCGCGAAGCGCTCATGCCCGGGCGTACGATTAGCGGTGCTGCAGCCAGCGTGGTCGCTTCGAGTGCAATCCAAGCTGCGAGCATGTGATTGGCTATCAGCACGGCGTTGGCCGCTGTCAAAAAGCAGAGAGCGAGCGCGACGAAGCGACCCATGCCTTCTCGCAAACTGGGAGCCATCGTCACTCGGTTCCACACGTAGATGGAGATGCCGAAGAAGATCGGATTCACGACCGCGAGGAAGAGCCGTGAGGTGGCGTCGACCCGCGCGAAGCCGCCGAGCAACGTGCCGCTCTCGCTTCCGACCGCGATCGAGATCGCGAGCACGGACGAAAGGGCCGCGACGCCGACCATGAGCGAGGTGGCATGCGCACGTATGCTGCGCGCGTACAACGACACGCTCACCAAGAGCGGGAAGAGGAGCAGCGACAATAGGGTCACAGAGTGACCTCCGAGGCATCTTCGCCGATGGTGGTGGGTGCGTCGT
Organism: Sandaracinaceae bacterium; assembly: GCA_017881145.1. GTDB lineage: Bacteria > Myxococcota_A > Polyangia > Polyangiales > JAFGIB01 > JADGRF01. The sequence continues at coordinate 3,304 of JADGRG010000579.1, forward strand.
CCACCATCGTCAGGTACCAGCGGTAGAGCAGAATCGTCAGTGCGAAGACCAGCATCTGGCCTAGCTGCACCGCCACTGATTCGGAATGGTGCTCGCCGCTAAGCTCGAAGAGGGCGATGGCATTTTCGATGCGCAGCGCACCCATCATCTGGCTGAACACGGTGGAGCGCGTCGCCAGCACCAGGAAACCAACCATCACGCCCGCTGTCGCAACAGCCACGCGGCTTTGTTCCGCTGCGGCCGCGGGGACGAGCGCCTGCGCGAGGTTGAAGGAAACCAGCACGCAGCCCAGTGCGAAGGTCCAGGACAAGAGGTTGGGCGGGATCAGGTCGTGACGGGCTGGAACGTTGCGCGCGCGAAGCACGCGAAAGAGCGCATAGGGCGCCACGATACCGCGCAGCAGAGCGAGGTCGGCCAGCGTGAGCCATTGGCTCCACGTGCTCGGGTGCGGCTCTATGCGGTAGGCGAGCCACGCCATGAGCAAGCCCTGCAACGACAAGCCCCACAGACTGGTGCGCCAAGTCGCCACGAAGAGCGGGATCACTAACACCCCGAGCAAAGCGATCAGCAGCGGGCTCACTGCACGCCCCCGGTTTGCCAGGTCGTTGCCAGCAGAGCGAGCAGCCCCGCGCTGATGGCCACCACGATGTATTGCGGAACCGTGCGTAGCTTGAGCCGTGCGATCAGAGCTTCCACCGTTCCGAGTAGCACCGCGACCAAGAGGCTCAGTGTCAGGCAGGCGAGCGCGGGCAGGATCCCGGCTTGGCCCGCCCACGGATTGAGCAAGCTGGCGACGAAGGACGCGCCGACCAGCAGCTTGACGGCGGAGGCGACCTGGATCGCAGCCAGCTCGATGCCGCTGTGATCGAGCACCATGACCTCGTGGATCATGGTGAGCTCGAGGTGGGTCGTCGGATCATCGACGGGCATGCGCGCCACCTCCACCTGAAGCACGATCACCAACGCCACGAGCGCAGCGATCCATGCCAAGAGCGAGGCGCCGTCGTGTGGTCGCAGCGCGAGCGCGCCTTCGAGCGTGTGGCTGTGGGTGAAGGCACAAAGCGCACCGGCGACGAGGAAGAGCGCCGGCTCGAGCAGGGTGGAAAACGTTGCCTCGCGCGCCGCGCCCATGCCTTCGAACGAGCTGCCAGTGTCGAGTGCGGAAAGCATCAGGGCCACGCGGCCCAGAGCCCAGACGTAGGCGAACCAGACGAAGTCGAAGGGGAACGATACGAAGGGTGTCGAACCCGAGAGCGGCGTGATCAGAGCCGAAGCGACGGACGTGACCAAGAGGACGTAAGGCGCGATGCCAAAGACCGCAGTGGTGGTGTGGCTGAACACGGGCGCTTTGCGGAGCAAGCGTCGCACGTCGTAGACCAGCTGGAAGATCGGCGGACCCTTGCGCCCGGACCAGAGCGACTTGACGCGATTGATCACGCCGGTGAGCGCAAAGGGCATCACCAGCAGCGCGACGAGGTTCGTAACCAGCGCGATGCTCATTGGGCACCGCTTTCCAAGAGGAGCACGCCGATGAGTACCAACACGGCCAGGCCGGCTGCGAACGCGAAACGCGGTTGCTCCGGGATGCTCTCTGACATGCGCACGACGAGATCCTCGCCGCGTCCGAGCACCTCGAAGATGCGCCGCTCCACGGCGTCCACATGATTGGTTGCAAGTTGCCCCGAGTGTTGGGGGAAGAGCTCGCTAGGCAGTCGTTCACGTCGCAAGGCAGGAAGCAGGGGCTCGAAGATGCGCGCGAAGTGCGCCGCAAACGAGCTACCTGTGTATTGCATGCGCTCTGAGCCGGCAGTGTAGCCACAGCCCCAGGTGGCCGTGCGTCGCGCGCGCCGTGCGCGCAGGAAGCCAAAGACGCCGGCCACGAGCAGGAAGGCCGCGAGCAGGCGGTTCGCCCAGAGCGCCGCAGCTAGCGGTGCGAGCGCGGCGTCGGCGTTGGGGCCTATCGGAAAGAGGCGCAGGGCGGGCCGCACCAGCAGCATGCCGGCCTCCGGGACCAGGCCGATCACGATGACCCCTAGGGCGTGCAGCCACATCGGCGCAAGCATGAAGGCTGGAGCCTCTGTGCCGACTTGCAGACCCGGTTCGCGCGCGTTTCCCAGAAACGTGATGCCGAATGCGCGCGACATCGAGAGCGCGCTGACCGCACCGACGAACGCGAGCAGAGCCGCGGTCGCGACCAGCACCAGGTTGTCCTGGCTCGACGGAGCGCCGCTACCGAGCAAGCCGGAGTAGATGAGCAGCTCGCTGACGAAGCCGTTGAGCGGCGGCAGTGCGGAGATCGCGAGCCCGCCCAAGAGGAAGAGCCCAGCCGTATGTGGCAAGCGCTTGGCCAGACCGCCCAAGCGTTCGAGGTCCACCGTGTGCGTGGCCCGATACACGGATCCCGCCGCGTAGAAGAGTAGACACTTGAAGAAGGCGTGATTGAGAATGTGCAAGAGGCCCCCCGCGAAGCCGCAGAGTGCCAGCGCTGGCACGCCCCAGCTCCACCCGAGGTAGCCCACGCCGAAGCCGATGGCTGCGATGCCGACGTTCTCCGTGGACGAGTAGCCGAGCAGCCGCTTGAGGTCGCGCTGGGTGGCGGTGTAGAGCACACCGAAGCATGCAGAGAGCACACCGAAGCCGAGCACCGACCAACCCATCCACTCCTCGGGCCGGCCCATCAGCAGCGTGAAGCGCAGGAAACCAAAGAGTCCTGCTTTGTGGATCACGCCGGACATCAGCGCCGACACGTGTGCGGGAGCCGCGGAGTGCGCACGCGGCAGCCAGGTGTGAAAGGGGAAGAATGCAGACTTCAGCGCGAACGAGACGCCGAGCAAGACGAAGATCGTGCCGCGCAGCGGCCTCGGGTGCGAAAGGAAATCACCGAAGGCGTGGAAGTCCATCGAGCCCGTGCTGCTGTGCAGCAACATGAAGGCTGCCACCAGCACGAAGAGCCCGACATGCGTCGACACCAGGTAGTTGAAGCCGGCGAAGCGGACCTTCTGATTCTTGTAGTCCCAGATCACGAGCAACCATGCCGCGACCGCCGCGATCTCCCAGCCGAGCACGAACACGAGCGCGTTTTGCACCGTGTAGATCAGCACGAACGCGACCGAGGTCAGGTTGAGCAGCGCGAAGTGCGGGCCGCCGTGGCGGCCACGATCGAAGTACGGTTTCAGGTAGCCAGCGGCGTACACCGTACCGAGCAGCGTCATGGGCAGTGACCACGAAAGAAAGAACGCGCTCAAGCCGTCGACGCGAAACACCACGCGCTCGATCGGGGGAGGCCACGGCCACGAATGCTCGAAGGGTGCCGCCCCGCGTAGCAGTGGGAACACGCTGGCAAGCGTCAGGGCGCTGGCGACGGCTTGGGTTAGCAGCGAGACCCAAGCGCTGGCGCGATTGGCTCGCAACACCACGCACAGCACGGCCCCAAGTAAGAGCACCGCCAAGCTGAAGAGCAACAACGTCGGCACTACGATCGCTCCGAGTGCGCGTGCGCGCTGCGCACTGCGATGATGCGGGTCACCGGGTCGGCCCGGGCGAGCTCGTTGGGAAAGATCACGATGGCTGCGGCAGGCTTTACCACATTAGCGCCAGCCCGACCGC
>JADGRG010000580.1 GCA_017881145.1 Sandaracinaceae bacterium
GGCTCGGCGGCCAGCTCGGCGTGATGCCTGGCAGTGAGCTCCTCGAAGCCACGCGGGTTGCCGAAGCGCTCGGCATCCCGGTGGCGCTCTGCGATCGCGACGTGCGCATCACCCTGCGCAGAGCCTGGGCGGCGCTCTCCCTCTGGGACAAGAGCAAGCTGCTCGCAACGGTGCTCACAGCCGCCTTCGAGCCGCCGCAGCTCAGCGAAGAAGAGCTGCGGCGCATCCGCCAGAAGGATGTGCTAACCGAGCTGATGAGCGAGCTCGGCAAGGCCATGCCGACCTTGAAGCGCGTGCTGATCGACGAGCGCGACGGCTACCTCGCCCAGAAGATCCGCGAGACCAAGGGCGACAAGATCGTCGCAGTGGTGGGCGCCGGTCACGTTTCTGGCATGCGTGACGCGCTGACGGCGGGAACCACCGTCGACATGCAAGACATCATGCGCATCCCGCCGGTGCCGCTCTTTTGGAAGGCCCTGGGCTGGAGCATTCCCGGAGCCATCGTGGCCTCCATCGTGTTCATCGGTCTGACCAAGGGCATGGCCGCCGCCGGACACAACGCGCTCTACTGGGTGCTCGCCAACAGCATCCCTTGCGCCATCGCCAGCGCCCTGGCCCTGGCGCATCCGCTGACCATCCTCGCTGCCTTCCTGGCGGCGCCCTTCACCAGCCTCTCGCCGCTGATCGGCGCCGGACACGTCACCGCGCTGGTGCAGGCGTACGTGCATCCACCACGGGTGCACGAGTTCGCCACCGTCGGCGACGACATCGCCGTGTTCTCGAACTGGTGGCGCAGCCGGCTCTTGCGCGTGCTGCTGGTCTTTGTCCTGAGCAGCATCGGCGGCCTGATCGGCGTGTGGATCGGCAGCGCCAAGATTGTATCGAGCCTCTTCTGATCCGATGCCGGCTCTTGCCCGAGCTTCCCTGCTTTGCGTTCTCTTGTGCGGCGCTTGCCTCGCGCAGACCCGTTCCCAAGCACCGCAGCCATCAGCAGCGGTCCCTGCGCCGGGTGAGCCAGCAGAGCTCTACCTGACGGAGCCACCCCTGGGGTTGCGAGAAGCCAGCGACGCGAACGACACGCTCGGTGCAAGCGTGGAGCGGGCCGGACAGAGCCATGGCGTCGCGCTCACGCCGGATCCGCGACTGACGCGGCTCTGTGCCTGGGCCGCGGCGCAGACCAGGAGCGACGGAAGCATGCCTTCCGGACAGGCGATCGACCTGGCAGCGCGGCACCTCGGCCTGGTCGAGCCGACACCACACTTCGCGGTGCTCGCGACCAACGCGACGAGCGGCATCGAAGAGCGGCTCTTCACGCAGACCAGCCAGCTTCTCGCCGAGCACGACTACACCCACTACGGCGTGTGCTCGCGCGACCTGGCCGACGGGCGGATGTTCGTGGTCGCCCTCTCCTTTCGCTGGCTCTCGCTGCGGCCTGTCCCGCGGCAAGCCGCGCTCGGGACCGTCATCGTGCTGGAAGGCTCGCTCAACGCTGGACACCTGGCGCCGGAGCTGGCCGTGGAAACGCCGAACGGTGAAGTGGTGCGCGGCGCGCCGATGGCGGGACCCGCATTTGCGCTGCACGTGCCGACGCATGCTCCTGGGCTCTACCGAGTCGAGCTGCTCGCGCAGGGCCGTTTCGGGACCGAGGTGGTCGCGAACTTCCCCGTCTACGTGGCAGTCGCCGCGCCGCGCAGCGTGGAGCTTTCGCCGAGCGACACCCGCGCAGCGAGCCCTGCCGAACGCACCGAGGTCTTGCTCGGCCTGATCAACCGTGACCGCAAACGTGCTGGCCTTGCGCCGGTGGTGCTCGACGCTGCACTCGGACGAGTCGCAGCGGGACATGTGCAGGACATGCTGGATCACGGCTTCGTCGGACATACCTCCACGACCACTGGAAGCTGCGTCGATCGACTGGCGCGCGCTGGCATCCGGTCGAGCTTGGTGCTCGAGAACATCGGCCGCGGTGCCAGCCTCGCCGATGTACACGCCGGGTTGATGGATAGCCCAGGGCACCGCGGCAACCTGCTGCATCCGCAGGCCACCAACGTCGGCATCGGCATTGCCGTGGGCGGCGCACCAAGCCAAGGCGCCGCATCGTCCGGCCAGAGCACGCAGGCCGACTACCTGGTGACAGAGGTATTCACTCGCGTGACGCCGCGGCTCGAAAGCAGCGCAGCAGAAACACTGCTTGACGCGGTGAACCGCGCCCGCAAGAGCAAGGGGCAAGAGGACCTGCACCAAGACTCGGTGCTGCGCACGATCGCCGAGCATGCGGCGCGGAAGTATTTCGAAACGCCGGCCAAGACCGATGCGGAGATCGTTCGTGAAGCGCAGGTCGAGCTCGCCCGTAGCCAGCAGCGTGCGCGCAGCATCGGCGCGGTCGTGGCCATCGTCGGCAACCTCGCCGACCTGGCGACCCTCAACGCCGTGCTAGACGGTACGGCGCGCGATGTCGGCATCGGCCTAGCCCAAGGCAACCGGCCCGACACCTTCCCCGGCGCAATCTGCGCCGTGCTGCTCCTCGCTCACTGAAGAGCTCTTGAGAGCCGAGCGTGGCTCAGGCTTTGCGGCAGGCTTTGCGGCAGGCTGGGGTCAACCGCCTGGCGCGGGCGGCGGCGTAGTCACTTCGACCAGCCAGGCTTCGGTCGGGATGAACTCGATTCCGTCGGACGACTCCATCTGCAGGAGATCCGGATGGTCGGTGACCACACGCTTGGCACCAGCCACTTTGGCGGTGGCAGCCAGCGCTTCTTCCCAAGCCTCGGGGCCAAACTCGCGCTCGGTCTTCACCACCTGCACGAAACCTTTGATGAGGTCGAGCTGCGCCGCGACGGCGTCTGCCTTGAACGAGGGAACGGCGAGCAGCATCTGCCGGACGCGGCTCAGGATCCACTCGCTGGTCTTGCTCTCACCCTTGTGCTTGCCGAGCACGCGGCGCACCACCTGCTCGGGCGGGCTGCCCAGCGCGACCGAAGCATTCACGTACACGTCCGGGGCCAAGATGATGTCCATGGCCAAAGAGTCTACGACAGCTCTAGGCTTGCTCGGAATAGGGCGGCATGGCGCGTGTGAGGCCATCGGCTTCACGCCGGCTGCGCTCCCATCGCGACACGCGAGCGGCTGCGGTGGAGGTGCAGACCGCCAGCGTAAGCCCAGCGACCACGTCGATCACGTAGTGCCAGCGCAAGAACATGGTGGCCAGGATGATCTGCGAGGTGAACGCGCCGACCAGCGGCCAGGTGTAGCGGAAGGGCGCGCGAGCACGGTTGCGGAACGAGAAGAGCGTGATGAACGTGGGCACGGCCGTGTGCAGGCTCGGGAAGATGTCCTTGCGAGCCCCCGCCGAGTGCACGGTGTTCGAGACCAGACCCCACCAATAGCCGCCCTCCAGGCGATGCACGAAGACCGGCAGCGAGAAAGGCCCGAGCCCCGGCACGGCGAAGTAGAGCAGGTGGCCGATGCTGAAGGTCAGCACGATGCCCAGTGCGAACTCATGCACGAGCCGCATGTCGCGGCTGAAGTAGCCGATGGGAATGATGTGAAGAAAAAGTAGGAAATAATAGCCAAAGTAGAAAAAGGAGAACCATTCCACCAGCGCGGGCGTGACAAAGCGATCTGCCACCAGCGACGGCTCGAAGCCGAAGACCGAGAGGTCGAGGTGCAGGAGTCGCTCGTCGAGGTTCGGAGCGGCGCGGAGCGCGAAGAGCTCGGCTAGCTGGTAGAACGA
>JADGRG010000581.1 GCA_017881145.1 Sandaracinaceae bacterium
CTCGGTCTGGAGCCGACCGACCTCGTGTCCATCGGCAAGCGCAAACGCCAGGAACGCGCCGCGCGTCTCGGTGACGTAGACCGCATGCGAAAGCACCCGGAGGCTGCCAGCCGAGCCGCGCAGCCCAGTGCGCTTCCAGCGAAGCTCGAGCCCAGGCGCGTCCAGGCACAGGACGCCCAGCTTGGCCGAGGCCACGATGAGCGCGTCGTCGTCGGCCGCCAAGCCAGTGATGGCGTTCAACTCGGGATTGCGAGACTGCACCGTGCCGTGGCTGGCATCGACTCCGTAGAGCCCGCCCAGGAACGATGCGAAGTAGACCACATTCCCGATCTGGACCGGCGTCGTGTCGACGTCCACGAAGCCTTTCTCGGTCTGCGCTGGGTCGGCGAAATCGAGTGTGGTGTCGATCTGCCAAAGCACGCGGCCATCGCCGGCAGATAGCGCGGCGACGCTACCGTCCGTGAAACCCGTGATGATGCGGTTGTTGGCGAAGAGAAGCCCAGCGTGTCCCGCCACCTGGAGCCCCGCGCGCCGCTCGCGCTTGTAGCGCCAGAGCACCGAGCCATCCGTGCGCGCTAGCGCCAGCACGGTGTCGTCATCGGTGACGACGTAGAGTGCGTCCGCGGAAAGTACGCCAGGCTTTGAGAACGAGGCGCCGGTTTCCACCTTCCAGCGCAGCGTTCCGTCGTGTGCATGCAGCGCGTGGATCACTCCGCGCGTGGTGCCGACATAGAGCTCGTCGCGCGCCGCATCCAGCGTGGGTTCCGCTTCGATGCCGGCCTCGGCGAGATAGTGATATGCAGGCTTGCCATCGGTGCGCAGCGCCCAAAGCACTCGCTGCGTCGTGCCGACATAGATGCGCCCGTGCTCTGGATCGAGGGCCGGCGCAGCACGTTCGACCGGCACGTAGAGACCGCCGAAGCTTGGCGCCAGCTCCTGCACCCACCGAACGCGAATGGCCGGGCCAGCCGAACGCCCGCTTACCTTGTCGATGCCACCGAAATCCGTCGCTGTGCGCGCAATCCCGCAACCGCCCAGCACTGCGCCGGCCAAAGCCAGCAAGAGCCAGCGCGCGCGAGCAGAGATGCCCATGCTCACTTCTCCGGGTTCCCACCCGGAGCGGCACCACTCTTCTTGGCGGCGAGCTGCTTGCGCAACGCGTCCATGATCTGCTGCGTGAGCGCGGGATTGTTGCCGCCTCCAGCGCCGAGCGCCGAGAGATCCAGCTGCGGCTGCTTGTCGCTGCGCTGACCGCCGAGCTCTTGCAGCAGCGTCTGCGCTGACTCGGTCACCGACGGGAACTTGTCGTTCTCTGCAGCTGGCTTATCGGCCGACGCCTTGGTGAGCGCCTCGAGCACCTTACGAGCTTCGTCGCGCTTGCCGGTCGACGCCAGAATGCGCGCGCGCTGATAATCAGCGACGGTCTTGTAGGCGCCGTTGTCGAGGCGACCCAGCTCTTCGAAACGCTTCAGAGCTTGGTCCGATTTGCCGCTGTTCTCCAGCGCGAAACCGAGGCCTTCCAAGGTGCGAAAGCGCAAGAAGGTGTCGTCGCCGGCCTGCGCGAGCGCCGCCGTGAACGATGGGACGGCCTGGTCGAACTTGCCGAGCGCAAGCTCTTCGTTGGCTTCACCGAGCTTGGCCCAATGCGCGGCCGCTACACTCGGGAACTTCTTATCGACCGCTTGATAAGCTTCGAGAGCCTTCTTGTCGCGCTCCGCTGCGGTTCCAAACGTTGGAACGAGCGGCTCCTCGCCGGATGGGGACGGCTCTTCTTCGGAAACCACGATGCCACTGGCCGTGGTCACCGCGGCGTGCAGCAAGCCGCCCGCTTCGCGATCGAGCTTGGCGCCGTGCATGGACACGACCACCCAGCCGATGCCGACGAGCGCCAGCGCGCCGAAGCCGGCCCACACCGTGCGCGCATGCTTGTCGAGCCAGGAGGTGGCCCAGAGCATGGACCTGGCGACGTCCTCAGCGGGCTGAGTCGTGCCACGCGCGGCTGCCTTTTGGGCGGCTTTGGCTGCACGCTTGGCCGCAAGCCTTGAGCCGGCCGTGTCGCGCGCAGGAGCATCTGCGTTGTTCTGGATGTCTGCCACGCTGTCTCCCAAACTGGGGCTCCGGCCAGACGCCGGCCTCGGAGGCGGCGACTATACACTCGGTCGATCCCATGTCAAACGCCAAGCGCCGCGCCACGGCGCATGGTTCCGAGTCGTGCGCGTGTGGTATCTGCCCGGGTGTGAAACGCGTCGCCGCCCTGCCCTTTTTCGTCTCCCTGACGGCGCTTGTCCTCGTACTCTGCGCGAGCTCTGGCGCGCGCGCCTACGAGGACCAGGCGTCCTTCGCTCTGGGTCTCGGTTACGCGAACGCAGCCACCAAGGGCTTGCCTGCTCGCGGCGCCGCCGTCGGCGCGACCGCCAGCTGGGGGCTCGACGACCTCTGGTCGATCCGCGGTCAGCTCAGCTACGGCTACCACCCAGCCAGCGCGCCCTTGTCGGTGATGCTGGCTGGCGCGGACATCATCTACCTGATCGATATCTTCTCCTTGGTTCCCTACTTCGGCGGCGGCCTCGACGGCATAGGGATGCTGCGTTCCGGCGCGTTTGGCGCGGACTTGGGCGTGCATGGCGCGTTTGGCGTGGATTGGCTCTGTTCCCGCAGCTTCGCGTTGGAGCTCGAAGCTCGACCGGTCCTGCTGCTCACTGCGCTCGACCGATCCCCCGTCTACTTCACCGTGATGCTCTCGGGAGTTGCCTTGCTTCCGCTCTGAGGTGGTTCTGCATACCCGCCGAGCAGCCTTAGCGGCTCTCGGCGTGGCTGGGAATACCCGCCGAGCAGCCTTAGCGGCTCTCGGCGTGGAAGGGCCCGACGCGCACGAAGCGCTGGATGCGCGCGTAGGTCGCCGGCCCAATGCCGTGCACGGACAGGAGATCGTCGGTGCGCCGGAAACCATGGCGACGCTCACGCTCTGCGACGATGCGGGCCGCAAGCTTCGGCCCGACGCTCGGCAAGAGCACGAGCTCGCGCGCAGCCGCCTGATTCACATCCAGTGTGTCCCCGTCGCGCAGCGCAGCCACGGCGACGCTCGGTACGGCCGCTGGGCGCAGGACCACGTGGTCATCGCTC
>JADGRG010000051.1 GCA_017881145.1 Sandaracinaceae bacterium
GCATCCTTTAGGCCCGTCTCACCACGCGTCGTTCCGCGCTTCGCTGGCGTGCCGACCTTCCTGCGTCTGCCGGTCCATGACGACCCCAGCGACGTCGACGTGCTGATCTGCGGCGCACCCTTCGATGGAGGCACCACTTTTCGGCCGGGAGCGCGCTTTGGTCCGCGCGCAGTGCGCGTCGCCAGTGCGTTGACTCGTGGCTACAGCCCTGCGCAGGGCGTCGATCTCTTCGAGCGGCTGCGCTGCGCCGACGGTGGTGACATCGTCTGCGTACCGATGAGCACCGAGCGCACCCTTGCTGCCATCGAAGCTCGGGTCTCCGAGATCGCCACCGCCAATGCGTTGCCTGTGTTGATCGGCGGGGACCACACCGTCTCGCTCGGCGCGCTGCGTGCGCTTGCCAAGGTGCACGGGCCGCTCGGCCTCATCCACTTCGATGCCCATAGCGACACCTTCGGCCCCGCTTGGGATGTCGACGTGCATCACGGCACGGTGTTTCGTCATGCGCTCGCCGAAGGTCTCTTGCGTGCGCACGACGTGATCCAGCTCGCGATCCGCGGGCCCTTCACCGCCGCCAGCGATCTCGACCTGGCGCGACAGAGCGGCTTTCGGATCGTGATGATCGACGATATCAAGCGCGGCTTCGACGCGGCTGCTGCGCTCGCGGCAGCGTTTTCCGCTCGCGGCAAGTGCTACGTCAGCTTCGACATGGACAGCGTCGATCCCGCCTACGCACCGGGCACCGGCACGCCCGTGCCCGGTGGCATGACCAGCTACGAGGCGTTGCAGCTGGTGCGCTCGCTCTCGGGCTCCGCGATCGTCGGCGCAGATGTGGTCGAGATTTCGCCGGACCACGATCCTTCTGGCAACACGGCGCTTTTGGCGGCCACGGTCTTGACCGAGCTGCTGGCCGTGATCGCCAAGTCGAGGCGCGCGCCGTGACGCAACGCGAAGAGATGCTGCTCGAGCTTTCCGATTTGCATACCGTGTTCGAGACGGACGCTGGAGTGGTGCGGGCCGTCGACGGGGTGTCGCTGCGGCTGAAGAAAGGCGGCACGCTCGGCATCGTCGGGGAAAGTGGCTGCGGCAAGAGCGTGATGTCGCTCTCCATCCTGCGCCTCTTGCCTTCGCCGCCCGGGCGGATCGCTTCCGGAAGAATTCTCTTCGAGGGTCGAGACCTCTTGGGCTTGTCCGAGCGCGAGATGCGAACGCTACGCGGCAAGAGCATCGCGATGATCTTCCAAGAGCCGATGACCTCGCTCAACCCGGTCTACACGGTGGGCCAGCAGATCGCAGAAGTGCTGCGCTTGCACGAGGGCATGAGCAAGGCTTCCGCGCGGCAGAAGTCGATCGAGCTCTTGACCTCGGTGGGGATTCCCTCGCCGGAGAGCCGGGTCGATTCCTATCCGCACGAGCTCTCGGGCGGCATGCGCCAGCGCGTGATGATCGCCATGGCCATCGCGTGCCGGCCCAAGCTCCTGATCGCGGACGAGCCGACCACGGCACTGGATGTGACCATCCAAGCGCAGATTTTGGATCTGCTCGCGCGCCTGCGCACCGAGCTGGGGATGGGCATCATCCTCATCACCCACGATCTAGGCGTGCTCGCCGAGTTCGTCGAAGAGGTGATGGTCATGTATGCGGGCACGGTGGTCGAGCACGCGCTCACCACCGAGCTCTTCGAGGCGCCGCTGCATCCCTATACGCGCGGGCTCTTGGCGAGCATGCCGAGCGCACGCGCGTCGCAAAGCACAGGCGCTTCCGGACGGCCGCGCCTTGCGACCATCGAGGGTATGGTGCCGGATCTTGCGCGGCTGCCGCGCGGCTGTCGCTTTCGCGAGCGCTGCACGGTGGCGCAGGGTGTCTGCGCGGAGCGAGAGCCCGAGCTGGTCACGCTCCCGGGCGGGCGTCGCGTCGCCTGTTTCGTGGCGCAAGCGAGCGCGGGAGCATGAGCAACGTGCAGAACGCCGAAACCGCGCCACTGCTGGAAGTCCGGGACTTGGCCACGCACTTCCGTTCGGGCGGAGGTCTGCTGCGTGGCGCGCCGCAAGTCGTGCGCGCGGTCGATGGTGTGAGCTTCTCGCTCGCTGCCGGCGAGACGCTCGGTCTGGTCGGTGAGTCGGGCTGCGGCAAGAGCACGCTCGGACGGACCATCTTGCGGCTGATCGAGCCGAGCTCCGGGAGCATCCGTTTTGAAGGACGCGACATCACGCGCCTCTCGCATTCCGAGCTGCGGCCCATGCGGCGCCGCATGCAGATCATCTTCCAGGACCCCTACGGCTCGCTCAATCCACGCATGACCGTGCGAGCTGCGGTCGGCGAAGCCATGCGCATCCACGGGCTGGTGAAGAATTCGAGCGACGAGACCGAGCGCGTCGCAGCGCTGCTCACGCGGGTCGGCCTGCGCCCCGAAGCCATGGCTCGCTACCCGCACGAGTTTTCGGGTGGCCAGCGTCAACGCATCGGCATCGCACGTGCGCTGGCGGTCGAGCCGCGCTTCATCGTGGCCGACGAACCGGTGAGCGCACTCGACGTGTCGATCCAGGCGCAGATCGTCAACCTGCTCATGGACCTGCAGGACGAGCTGGGGCTTTCCTATCTCTTCGTCGCCCACGATCTGAAGGTGGTCGAGCACGTCAGCCATCGCATCGCTGTCATGTACCTCGGGCGGATCGTCGAGGTGCTGCCCAAGGCCGCACTGGCTGCCGGCGCCCGACACCCCTACACCCTGGCCCTGCAGAGCGCCGTCCCGGAGCTAGACCCCAAGAAGCGCAAGAAACGCACACTGCTGCATGGGGATGTGCCCAGCCCGCTCTCGCCACCCGCCGGCTGCACCTTCCATCCGCGCTGTCCGATCGCGGAGCTGGGGCGCTGCGATCGGGAGGCCCCCGTCCTGCGCCCGGTGGGTGACGGGCACCTGGTCGCCTGCCACCTGGCCGTCGAAACGCCCCTGAATCCGCCCCGAAGCCCGTCCCCGGGGACCCCGGAAGCCGGGCGAGGAAAGGTTTTTTGAGCGAAAACCCCCGGTTCTTGGGTATTGACCTCGACGAGGGGGGCCAGCTAAACCATGCGGCCGTGCCCACTTGCCACCTTTCCGCGCTGGCGCGTGGTCTCACGCCGCCAGTTTTCGTGAGGGCGGTAGCGCTGGGAAGGGTGGCTTCGGCGTCGATTTGGGTGTGTCTCTTGTTGGCTGCGCTGACTACTTTGACAGCAGGCTGTCTGGCCGGAACGTCGGCCGAGGATTCGGAAAGATCGATGAAGCAGTATGAGCTTGCAGTCGGATTGCAGCAGGAGGGCAACCTGCCGGGAGCGTTCAAGACGCTCTACGACGCCCTCAAGCTCGATCCGAACAACGGCAAGGCTCACCTCTTTCTCGCCAACCTCTTCCTGCTCAACCGGGAGGACAACCCCGCCGGTTACGACAAAGAGGCCGAGGCGCACTTTCGCAAAGTGATCGAGATCCAAGCGGGCGCCGCGGCTTCGGCCGAGAATCTCGCCGCCGATGCTCGCAATAGCTTGGGTGTGCTCTACATCCACCAGGGGCGCCACAAAGAGGCGCTCACCGTGCTGCGCGTCGCTGTCGAGGACTTGTTCAACCGCGAGGCCTATATGGCCTGGGGCAACCTCGGTTGGGTCTACTTGGAGCAGAGCGACTATCCCAAGGCCGTCGAGGCTTTGGTTCGCGCGGTGAAGCTGCGCAGGGACTTTTGTGTCGGGCACTTCCGGCTCGGCAAGGCTTATTTGGGCACGCACGACTATGCGAAGGCCGAGCAGTCGTTCACCTCGGCCATCGAGGCGGACACACGCTGCGCCGTCTTCCAGGATGCTTGGCATATGCGTGGTGAGACACGCATGAACCTCGGTAACCGCGATGACGCGCGGGCCGATTTCGAGCGCTGTGTGGAGCTGCAACCAAAATCCGAGGCCGGCAAAGCATGCGGCCGATACCTGGAAGCGACCTACTGAGATCGGGTCGCGCGCGGAGAATCCAGAGATGGAGTCACTGGGAACTTACCTCAAGAGGGAACGCGAGCTGCGGCAGATCTCGATCGCCGAAATCGCGCAGACGACGCGAATTTCCGTTCGCATTCTCGAGGAGCTGGAAGGCGATCGGATGGATGCGTTGCCTGCCGACGTGTTCGTGCGGGGCTATCTGCGAGCTTATGCGCGCGCCGTTTTCCTCGACGAGGGCGACGTGTTGGCGCGCTACCAGAGCAAGCCCGAACCGGAAGCTCCTGCGCCGCTGCCCGCCGTGTATACGCCAGAGCCAGGTCGGCGCTTCGGCATCGCGATCGCCCTGGTCATCCTCTTGATTCTCTTCACGCTCGCTCTCTCGGTCGTACTGCGCCCGCGCCATCGCGACGCGCCCGTCGAGCTTTCACAGGTTTCCGTCCCGTGCGCGCTGCAAGTCAACACGACGACGCTCTGCTCCTCCGCTCCGTCGACTTCGGCGACGCCGACCGCATCGTCACGCTGCTGACGCGCGGGCACGGTAAGCTCTCGCTTCTGGCCCGTGGTGCGCGCAAGAGTCGGCGTCGTTTCGCTGGCGCCCTCGAGCCCTTCGCGTTGCTTCACGCCGAGCTCTCGCTTGGGCGCTCCGAGCTTGGCAACCTGCACGCAGCCCAAGTGACGCGCGCGTTTCCGGTGATCTTGCGTGACCTCGCACGCATGACGGTGGCCGGCTCGGCATTTTCCCTCTTGCGCGAGCTCTTGCCGGAGCGAGCCCCCGACCAGGGCCTCTTCGCAGCTGCGCTCGGGTTGCTCGAAGAGTTGGACGCTGCGCTTGCCGAGCCCCTTTTGCTCTTGCTGGCGTTTCAAGCCCACGTGCTCGGGCTTTCCGGGTTTGCGCCGCGTCTGTCCGTCTGCGGCGCTTGCGGCAAGCATCCAGCCGCGGGCCAGAGCGCAGACTTCGATCCTGCGCGCGGCTACTTGGTTTGCCAGCATTGTGGCGGAGGCGCCTATCGGCTGCGTGCCAGCACCCGCGAGCTGCTCGCTCAGGCGTTCGAAGGCGAGTGGCGACAGGTGGCGCATGCAGCCTGGGATGCCGCGCAGCTTGCGGAAGCACAGGCCGCGCTCGGCGCGTTCATCGAGCATCGGATCGATCGTCCGGCCGGCAAGCAGGCACATACCGCAAACCCGCGCACGTCTCGACCAAGCGGCAAGCCCTAGGCTGGTTGGACTTGCGCAGGAGGGTAGCGCGCCCTACGAATGCTGCCCCGATGACGCAAGCTTCTGCCAAGCTGACCCCGATCGAAATCCGCGCACCACGTGGCGGGAGCACGGTCGAGATCGACTTCGAGGATGGGCACAAGGGTGTCTACCCGCACGAGATCCTGCGCGGCTACTGCCCGTGTGCGACCTGTCAAGGTCATTCGGGACCCATCAAGTTCGTGCCGGGCGGCAATCTCGAGCTCATGGACATCGCCGAAGTGGGTGACTACGCGTTGTGTCTGACCTGGGGCGACGGTCACGCCACCGGCCTCTACAGCTTCGGTTTTCTGCGGGATCTGTGCGGCTGCTCAGAGTGTCTGCCGGACCCCGAAGCCGAGCGGCGCTTCCCTCGCGGCTGACCAAATGCGCCGCCACATATACCTACAGCTTCCGGTAGCGTCCTGCTTTGCTACCATGGGCCAGTGTGTCGTGATGCTCGGGGCCCAGGTCCCCGTCGTGCCGGGGCGCTTGCAGGTGCCGGCCAGGACCGCATGTTATGCAGCGAGTGCTGATCGTCGATGATTCCAGTTCAACTCGTGCGTATGTGCGCGCGGTGCTCGAGGAGCGCGCCGACATGGAGGTCAGCGAGGCTTGCAGTGGATTCGACGCACTGCGAGTGCTGCCGCGCGAGCACTTCGATCTCTTGGTGCTCGACATCAACATGCCGAACATCAACGGCCTCGAGCTGATCTCGTTCATCCGGCAAAGCGAGGCGCACCGGGACACGCCGCTCTTGGTCATCAGCACCGAGGCCGCCGAGCGTGATCGCGCGCGCGCCATGGCGCTCGGAGCGAACGCCTATCTGGCGAAGCCGTTCAGCGCCGAGGCGCTCCTCCAAGCTGTCGCCGTGCTGCGCCCACCGGCAAGCAGCGAGAACGGGTGAGCCTTGGCCACGGGCAAGGACGGTGACAAAGCGCGCGACGAGTTCCTGGCGGAAGCTCAGGAGCTGATCGAGACGCTCTCGCGTGATCTGCTGATCCTCGATGAAGGTCAGCGCCACGGTCAGCGCACTCCCGAAGCGGTCAACGATCTCTTCCGCGGTGTGCACACGCTCAAGGGGCTTTCCGGCATGTTCGGCTTCGAGCGGCTCGGGCGGCTCTCGCACGTGCTCGAAGACCTGCTCGAGGATCTACGCCTGGGTCGCGTCGAGCTCACGCAGCCGGTGCTCGACGTGCTCTTCGAAGGCGTCGAGAGCTTCCAGCGCTTGCTCTCGGAGGCGACCTCTCAGGGCGAGCCAGCGAACACCGACGTCGAGGGCTTCTCGGCCAGGGTCAAGAGCCTGATACGCGCCAAGGCTGCGACGCACAATGTGCTCGAGGACTACGAGCTCGATCCCAGCATGCTCGGCGTGCTGACCGAATACGAAGAGCACAGGTTGCGCTCCAACCTGCTGGAAGGTCTCAGCGTCTATCGCTTACGCGTGCGGCTCTCGCTCGACGTCATCGACTCGGCGCTGGAAGAGCTCAAAGATCGCGTCAAGAGCATCGCCGAGATCATCACCTACCTGCCCAGCATGGAAGGTGGCGCGGGCGACGCCATCGAGATCGAGATGCTGCTCGCTACGCGCCGCGGCGAAGGTGAGTTGCGCGCGGCACTGCACCGTCCCGACGCCAGCCTCTCGCTCGTGCTCAAGAAATCTCGCGTCGCCGAGCCGCGTCCGGCCGTGCCGAGCCTCGCGCCGCCGCCGCGCGCTTCCCAGCGAGCATCGAGCGTCGCAACCGCTGTCGTGAAGCCCGCGGCCGCCGCCGAGCCCCAGGCTGATCTATCGCTGCGCTCGCTCACGACCGTGGTGCGCGTGGACATTCGCAAGCTCGACTACTTGATGAACGTGGTCGGTGAGCTCGGCACGGTGCGCGCGGCGCTTTCGCGGTTGGTGGACAAGTTGCGGTCGACCGTGGACCTCACACTCTCGAGCGAAGCCCATCGCGTGTGGCGATCGTTCTCTCGGCACCTGGGTGAAGTGCAAGCGGGCGTCCTGGACATCCGCATGGTTCCGCTGGCCCAGCTCTTCGACAAAGTGGCCGTGGTCGTGCGGCAGGTGGCACGCGAGCAGAAGAAAGAGGTGCGCCTGCTCATCACCGGCAGCGAGACC
Organism: Sandaracinaceae bacterium; assembly: GCA_017881145.1. Taxonomy (GTDB): domain Bacteria; phylum Myxococcota_A; class Polyangia; order Polyangiales; family JAFGIB01; genus JADGRF01. The sequence continues at coordinate 7,304 of JADGRG010000051.1, forward strand.
GAGGTCGACAAGTTGATCGCCGAAGAGCTTGCCGATCCGATGATGCACATCGTGCGCAACGCGATCGACCACGGCGTGGAAGCCTCCGACGTGCGCGCTGGCCTGGGCAAACCGAGCCCCGCGACGCTTGCAGTCAATGCCTACCAGAAGGGCAACCACGTCGTGATCGAGCTCTCCGACGACGGGCGCGGCATCGATTCGAACCTGGTTCGCGAAGCCGCCGTTCGCAAGGGGGTGCTGACTGAGCAGGCAGCGGGCGATCTCTCGCGTGACGAGTTGCTCAACGTGACCTTCCTGCCCGGCTTCAGCACCACGCGTCAGGTCACCGACCTCTCGGGGCGCGGCATCGGGATGGACGTCGTCAAGACCAACATCACGCGGCTGGGTGGCGCGGTGGATCTGGAAAGCGAAGTCGGCGTCGGCACCAAGGTGACGATCACGCTGCCGATCACGCTCGCGATCATCAGCGCGCTGCTCTTCGAGGTCCGCGGTCGGCTCTTCGCGATCCCGGTGGCCGTCGTGCAGGAGGCTTTGCGTTTGCCACATGGTGCGGTGCGCACGGTGGAAGGCCGCGAGGTCCTGACGTTGCGTGGCACGACGCTCCCGCTCTGTCGGCTCGGCGACCTCTTCCGCCTCAGCGGCACAGAAGAGCTGGAGAGCGACCTCTTCGTGATCGTGATCATGGTCGGCAATCGCCGCCTCGGCGTCTGCGTCGACCGCCTGGCTGGGCAACAGGACATCGTCATCAAGGGGCTCGGGCGCAGCCTCGCGCGCGTGCAAGGCATCTCGGGCGCGACGGATCTCGGCGATCAGCGTCTGGTGCTGGTGCTCGACGCGGCGTCGATCGTCGAGGAGATGCTGGCGGGGCGAGTCAACCCGGTCGGCATCGGGGGTGTGCAATGAGCGAAGAACGAACAGCGATCGCCCAGGCTCGGCCGCGGGGTCGCATGGCGCGGGTCGAGGAGACCGGCGTCCGAGAGTTTCTGGCGTTTTGCGTCGGCAACGAGCGTTATGCGCTACCGCTCTCTTGCGTGCGTGAGATCACGCGGCTGCCGCCGGTCGCAGAGGTTCCTCGCGCGCCGGCCGAAGTGCTCGGCATCATCTCGGTGCGCGGCCAGGTCACGACGCTGATCGACATGCGCAAGAAGCTCGCGCTCGACGCTCCTGCGCTCGGGTCGCGCGCTCGGGTGCTGCTCGTGGACCAAGGGGAAGAAATCTTGGGGCTGGTCTGCGACCGGGTCGTGCAGGTCTATCGCCTCACCGAGGAAGAGGTCGAGCTGGCTTCGGCGCTCGGCAGCGAATCGAGCTCGTATGTCATGGGGATCGGCCGCCCAGGTTTGCGCAAGGGCACGGGTGGAGCCGCGGCCAAAGCTCGTGCGACCGTGAGCGCGCACGACATCTTGATCCTGCTCGATCCGATAGCTCTTCTGAAACGGCATTTGCATGAATGACAAAGTCCCGAGCGCCAAGAACCTGATCGGTTTCGAGGTTGGCGATGCCGTCTACGGGCTCGACATAAGCTGCGTTCGCGAGATCCTCCGGCCGCTGCCCATGCAGAGCTTGCCGCACGCGCCGAAGATGGTGGTCGGCGTCATCGACCATCGCGGCGACGTGGTCCCATTGATCGATCTTCGCATTCGCTTCGAAGCGGCGCCGCCGTCAGCGGCATCGCAGCCACGCTGGATCATCGTGGAACGCAACGAGCACCTGGTGGGCCTGGTGGTGGATCGGGTGACGGAGGTGTTTGCCATCGCGGATGCCGAGGAGCGCCAGGTTCCCGAGCTCGGAGACGGCAGCTCGCGCCGAGGCATCAGCGGAGCCTATCTCTTTCGGGGGCGGCTGGTTTTCGTGGTCGAGAGTGACGTCGTCACGGACATGGTGGGCATCGTGCCGGGTCAGCGCCTGCTCGCTTCGCCGGAGGCACTTTGAGCACGCTCGAGATCGAGGCGGCGTTGGTGAGCCCGGACGTCGAGGTGCGGCGGGATGCCGTGCTCTTGGTGGGTCGAGCACGGGACGCCGCCTTCGCGAGCCACTTGATGCATGCGCTCGGTGATGCCGACTGGCGTGTGCGCGAAGAAGCCGTGCGTGTCGTCACCGACGTTGCCGTCGAGTTCCGGCTCCTCTCGCAGCTCATCGCGGCCATCTCACAGGGTGGGAACGTGGGCCTGCGCAATGCAGCGCGTGAGGTATTGCAGGGCCTGGGTGCGGCTGCGGCGCACGCGCTAGTCGCTGCGCTCCCGCAGGTAGAGGAAAGCGCGCGCAAGTTCCTGGTTGACGCGCTGGCTTGCGGTGGCGCAGATGAGGCTGTCGACACGCTGGTCACGGCCGTGCGCGGCGATGATCCGATGCTCGCGGTCTCGGCGATGGATGCGCTCACGCACATTGGCGGGCCCAAAGTCGAGGCGGTGCTGCGGGAGAAGCTGGTGTCGGGTGACGCGTTCGAGCGCGCAGGTGCGCTCGATGCCGTGGAGCAGCTCGCGATCGGGGTGCCTTTCGAGGAGCTTGCTCCCTTGCTCTGCGACCGGGTCCTGCGCCGCGTCGCCTTGGCGGCGCTCGGTCGAAGCGGCGATCCCCGCGCCTTGCCCTACTTGGTTTCGGCGCTGCGTGATCGCTCGCCGCACGTCTTGGCTCGCGCTTTGGTCGGGTTGGAACGTCTGCTCGCCCACGGTGCTGACCTGCTCCAGCCGCTCTTGCGTGCGCTCGAGACCCTCACACCCGAGGCCTGGCAGCGGGTGCGCGAGTGCGCGCGCGACGAAGACGTGAGCGTGGTCCGCGCCGCCGCTGTAATTCTCGGTCTTGCGCGCGATGCCGACGCGGTACCTGCGGCGCTCTGGGCTATCACGCGCGGCGTGTCGGTCGCCGAAGCCGTGACCGCCTTCGACGCCTGGGCCGAGGAGGCGATGCACGCTGCGTTGCGTCTCTCGGCAGCAGATCCGGCAGAGCGCGCGCTGGCCCTCGAGCTGGCCTTTGCGCTCTCGGGGCGCGCGCAAGCGTTGGCTGCCGATGGAGCGCTGGCGCCAGCGGCTCTGGCGTCGCTGCGGTCGGCGTTACGCGGGGCTCTCCACGACCAGGACCCCGCGGTGCGCATGGCTTCGCTGCGGCCTTTGGCTCGCTTCGCCGAGGCAGAGGATGTCGCTGCGCTGGTCGCTGAGGTCGAGCAGGGCTTCGATGAGCTGGCCGTCTCTGCAGGCGCTGCCTTGCGCGAGCTTTCGCGGCGCGAGCCGGCCGTGGTGCGGCAAGCACTGGCGAAGGTGCAGGTGGCAGGGCCCGCTGCGGCGACGCTGGCGGAGCTCTTGGTGGACCTCGACGGCAACGAAGCGTTGCCGCGGCTGCGCTCCGCTCTGCTCTCTGACGAGCCAGAGGCCCGTGCCTCCGCGCTGGTCGGCCTTGCGCGCCTGGGCTCCGAGCCGGCGTTGGAATTGGTCTGTCTGGCGCTCACCGACGAGGCCACCGAGGTGCAAGTCGCGGCAGTCGATGCGCTCTCTCGCATGGGGAATGGTGCCGCACGCGCGGTCGATGTCCTGCTTGGCTTCGAGAGTCAGGACCCCGACGTGCAAGCGGCACTGGCGCGGGCGCTGGCCAGTCTGCACGATCCGCGAGCGCTGCCACGGTTGCGTAAGCTCGCGCGCGTCGGACCACCTTTTGTTCGCCTCTTTGCGATCGAAGGACTTTCGGCTCTGGCCGACCCAGGCCTTGCGGAGCTCCTGGTCGAAGCGCTCGGCGATTCCGACCACGAGGTCGTCAAGCAGGCGTTGACAGGTTTGGGTCAAGCCGGTGGAGCGCGTGCCGCAGCGCGTGTCGCCATCGCGCTCGACCATCCCGCGTGGGACGTGCGGCGCTTGGCGGCGGCGCAGCTTGGTCGCATCGGCGATCGTTCCTCGGTGTCGGCCTTGCGGGCACGGCTCGAAGTCGAGCCTGACAGCCTAGTGCGTGCGGTGATCGGTGAGGCGCTCGCGGCGCTGCCGGAGGCCCGCTAGCGTGGCTTCATCTCCACACCGGGTCGCGCGCCTGCAGGTGGAGGATTTTCGTCTGCTGCGCGAGCTGATCAATGAGCTCTCGGGGATCATGCTCTCCGACGACGCGCTCTTGACCGTGGAACGCAAGCTCGTCGATCGACTCATCGAGCTGCGTCTGCCCGGCTTTCGCGAGTACTACCAGTATCTGCGCTATCACCCGCAGCGTAAGGCCGAGATCGAGCGCGCGCTCGATGCGGTCACCACCAACGAAACCTACTTCTTTCGCGAGCTTCCGCAGCTCCGCGCCTTCGAACGCGATGTACTGGTGAATCTGAAGCGCTCCGCTGGCACGCGTCGAACGCTGACCGTGTGGAGTGCCGGCTGTTCCACCGGTGAAGAGGTCTACACGCTAGCGATTCTCATCGCGAGCTCAGGGCTCTTTGCGGATTGGGAGGTTCGCGTGTTCGGCAGCGACATCTCCCGACGCGTCCTACATGCTGCGCGCAAAGGCGTGTATCGCGAGTCGAGCTTTCGTGCGCTGCCACCGCAGTACGAGCGCTACTTCGCCCAGACTCCGGAGGGGCGCACGCTCGACCCCGCCATCCGGGCCATATGCCACTTCGGTCACTTCAACCTGCTCGATGAGTCACGAGTTGCGATGCTGGGTCGCGTGGATGCGATCTTCTGCCGCAATGTCCTGATATACTTCGACAATGTATCCCGCAGGCGAGTCATCGAGATCTTCTACGAACGCCTGCAGCCGGAAGGCTACTTGATGCTTGGTCATAGCGAATCGCTGCTGAATACATCCACGGCGTTCGAACTGGCTCACCTGCGTGGTGACCTCGCGTATCGCAAGCCGGCCAAGAGCGATTTGATGCACCCGCGCAGGAGCCTCCCATGAGGCCCTTGCGTGTGCTCATCGTGGATGACTCGGCGATCAATCGGCGCACGCTCGCCGAGATCCTCGGGCAGATCGACGGTGTGACCGTGGTGGGCGCCGCGGGCGATGGCGATGAAGCGCTTCGCCTCAGCGCGACTCTTGCACCGGATCTCATCACGCTCGATCTCGAGATGCCGCGCATGGACGGTTTCACTTTCTTGCGCCTGCTCATGGCAAGCCGGCCGATTCCCGTGGTGGTGGTGTCGAGCCACTCCGCCAAGGAGAATGTGTTTCGTGCGCTGGAGCTGGGTGCGATCGACTTCGTCGCCAAGCCGGAAGCGCTGCTCAGTGGCCAGATCGCGAGTGTTCGCGAGCAACTGGTCAACATGGTGGCGATCGTCAGGCAGCTCGCTCCTGCGGGTGTGCTCGGTCGCCGCGCGATGTCGACGCCACCCGAGCGCGGCGCCGGCCATGGCGCACGCAAGTCGGTGGAGCCGATTGTCCCGGCCAGGCTGATCGTGATTGCAGCCTCGACGGGTGGTCCGACAGCCTTGCTCGAGCTCTTCGCTCGCTTGCCGGACCAGGCCAACACGAGCGTCGTCGTCGCCCAGCACATGCCAGAGCGATTTACCAAGGCATTTGCGGAGCGATTGGATCGGCTCAGCCCCTTTCAGGTGCGCGAAGCCGAAGGCGAGATTGCGCTGCGGCCGAACCTGGCGTTGGTCTGCCCGGGCGGCAAGTCCATCGAAATCGAGAACACCGCCGCGGGCTTATGCGCGAAGGTCGTCGAGATGGCTACCGGTGATCGCTACGCGCCGTCAGCCGATCGGCTCTTTCGCAGCGCCGCACGGGCCGCCGGTGAGCGCGCCATCGCCGTGGTGCTCACGGGGATGGGAGACGATGGCGCGCAAGGCGCGATCGCCATCAAGCAGGCGCGCGGTATCGTGCTGGTGGAGTCGGAGCAGACCGCGGTGGTCTACGGCATGCCGCGCGCTGCGAAAGAAACCGGTTCAGTCGACGAGGTGTTGCCCCTGCCCGAGCTGATCGGGCGCGTGGCCGGACTCGCGATCGGGCGAGGTCGCGCATCATGAAGATGCGCGTCATAGAATCGCGCATCATGAAGATGCGCGTCATAGAATCGCGCATCATGAAGATGCGCGTCATGACAATGTTGTTCAGAGCTAGGCACTAAGGGAGGCGCAGAGTGACAGCACGCAATCGCAAGCGACAGGTGAGCGAACCGCCCGCCGACCTGCATGCAGAGCGTGAGACCTTCGTCCGCAACTTCCTGCACAAAGGCGTCGAGCTCACCGAAGACCTGATCCGCGAAAACCAAGCGCTCGAGGCGGGGGTGCGGAAGCTAGAGGACGACAACAGCCGACTGCGTGCGCAGCTGGCTAGCAACGACGCGATCCGTGAGCTGATGGGCACCATCGAGGCACTGGAACGCGAGCGCAAGTCTCTGCTCACGCGCTCCGACACGCTCGAAAAGGCGTTCCATCAAAACGAGGCTCGCCAGCACTCGATAGAGCAAGAGCTGAACGATCTGGCAAGCCTCTACGTCGCGAGCTTCCAGTTGGGTGGAACACTCTCGCTGCGCGGCGTGGTGCGGCATATCTGTGAGCTGCTCGAACAGCTGGTGGGCGCGCAATCGTTCGTCGTCTACGTGCTGGGTGCGGATGCGACCAGCGCCCTGCCGATCGGCTGGCGCGGTGTCGATGGCTCGCAGCTCGCGCCGGTGTCGACCGAGGAAGGCGCCATCGGCGACGTCTGGCTGACCGGTGTGGCACGCGTGCTCGATCCGGTCACGCGCGGTGACTCGCAGGCTCCGCTTGCCGTTTTGCCTCTCACGTTCGACGGAGGGACGGTCGGCGTCATCGCCGTGAACAAGCTCCTGCCTCACAAGCAGGCTTGGGCGCCAGTCGACCACGAGCTCTTCAAGCTACTCTCTGCGCATGGCGCGACGGCGCTGATCGCAGCGAACCTTTACGAGCGTGAAGATGGCGTCCGCTCCGCTCTGCAGGATGTGAGTCAGCACCTGGATGAGACGCTGCAGCCGTCTGCGGAAGCCAAGCGTGCGGAGACTGTGCTTGCGGACACGCGGCTTGCGGAAACTAAAGTGGGGTCCGAGCCATGAGCGGCTATTCATGTTTGGTAGTCGAAGATTCGCCCATGATGCGCCAGCTCATCGTCTTCGCGCTTTCGCGTATCAAGAACATGACGGTCACCGAGGCCGACGACGGAATCGTGGGACTGAAGAAGCTCGCCACCGACCGCTTCGATCTGATCATTACGGACATCAACATGCCGATCATGGACGGCCTGAAGCTGGTCCGGAAGATCCGCACCGACGAGCGTCACAAGAACGTGCCGGTGATCGTGATCACCACCGAAGGCTCCAAGGAAGACCGCGAACGCGCGATGGCGTTGGGCGCCTCGGCTTACATCACCAAGCCCATCCAAGCCCCGCAGGTCATCGAGACCGTCAAAGAGCTCCTCAAGCTCTGACGCTTGGTCGTGTGCAGCTGCAGCCTTGGCTGTGCATGGCTGTGCATGGCTGTGCAACCGGGCGCGTCTCGGGGTAAGGTCGGCGCATGGTCGCGGTCAAGGTGTGTGGTGTGACGAGCGTCGACGACGCCAAGATGTGTGTCGAGGCCGGCGCTGACTCCATCGGGCTCAACTTCTTGGCGGGCTCCTCGCGCTTCGTGGCGACGGATATGGCCCGCGCCATCGTGGCCGCACTGCCTGCGCGCATCGTCACGGTGGGCGTCTTCGTGGATGCCAGCTACGAGGACGTCGTGGCACTCCAGGCGTCGGTCGGCTTTCGTTGCGTGCAGCTCCACGGGGATGAACCCCCCGAGCTGCTGGCGCGCTTTCTCCCGCACGCCTACAAAGCCATCCGCGTGCGTAGCCGAGCATCGATCGAGGAGGCGGCGCGCTATCCCGGCGAGCACATCCTGCTCGACGCGTTCGTACCCGGCGCTGCCGGCGGAACCGGCTCGACCTTCGACTGGACGCTCGCTGCCGAGGTGGCAAAGGTGCGCCACGTCACGCTGGCGGGCGGCCTGACCCCCGACAACGTGCAGGCTGCCGTGCGGGCGGTCTCGCCCTTCTGCGTGGACGTCGCGAGCGGCGTCGAGCTTGCGCCTGGCCGCAAGGATCCCGCGAAGGTGCGAGCGTTCGTGTCACTGGCCAAGGGCTTGCAAAGTGCCAGTCCATAACCTATGTCGCTCCCAACCATGACGACTGACACCCGCGACGCTGGGACGGGCACAGGCATGTGCGGCCCCTTCTATGGTCCGTTTGGGGGGCGCTTCGTCGCCGAGACGCTGATGCCGGCGCTGATGGAGTTAGAGCAGTGCTATCTGGCGGCGCGCGCCGATGCGAGCTTCGAGGCGCGACGCAAGGACCTGCTGCGGAACTACATCGGACGCCCCACGCCGCTCTACTTCGCCGAGCGGTTGTCGCGGGAAGTGGGGCTCTCGGTCTGGCTCAAGCGCGAAGATCTCTGCCACACCGGCGCCCACAAGATGAACAACGTGCTCGGGCAAGTGCTCCTGGCACAGCGCATGGGCAAGCCGCGCGTGATCGCGGAGACGGGCGCGGGCCAGCACGGCGTCGCCACTGCCACGGCATGCGCGCTGCTCGGGCTACGCTGCGAAGTCTTCATGGGCGAAGAGGATGTGCGCCGCCAGGCACCCAACGTGCGGCGTATGGAGCTGCTGGGCGCCGAGGTGCATCCCGTCAAGTCCGGCAGCCGCACGCTCAAGGACGCCATGAACGAGGCCATGCGTGACTGGGTTACGCATGTACGCGATACGTATTACTGCGTGGGCACGGTGGCCGGCCCACACCCCTATCCAGCCATCGTGCGCGAGTTCCAGCGCGTGATCAGCGAAGAAGCCCGAGCGCAGTTCTTGGCCTCGACCGGTCGCTTGCCGGATGCGGTGGTGGCCTGCGTGGGCGGCGGCTCCAATGCTCTAGGTATGTTCGCCGAGTTCATTGCCGACCAAGACGTGCAGCTCTTCGGCGTCGAAGCGGCCGGCTGCGGTATCGAAAGCGGCAAGCATGCAGCGAAGCTCAGCGCCGGCAGGCCTGGCGTGCTTCACGGCATGCGTTCGTACGTGCTGCAGGACGCTCA
>JADGRG010000582.1 GCA_017881145.1 Sandaracinaceae bacterium
CGACGGCTGCCAGGCTCTGCAGAATCATTCCCCCCCAGTATGGCACAGGCGCGACGGGTGCTTCAGCGCCTCGAATCCTTTAGAGGCGCTTCCCTGGCCCGCGACGAGGAGGTAAACCTGGCCGGAGTAAGTCGTTAGACGGCATGGTGAAACAATCGGGTGTCGCCGTTCTGGCGCTGGGTGCCGTGAGCGCGATCGTGCTCGGCCTGGAGGTATTCGAGTCGCGCCTGGTCGCCTATTCGGTGCCGGTCGTCGTGCTTTATGCGGTGCTCGGGATCGCACTGCTCGGGTTCGGGGCCGCGGGCAGCCTCGTCGCCGCCCGGCGCCAATGGCTCGAGCCAGAGCACCTACCCAGTGCGCTGGCGTATAGCTCGATCGCATTCTCGGCCTCCATCGTGCTCGCGCACGCGGCCTTCGTGCGACTGACTCCGCTGATGACGCACGTCGGCACGGTTTCCTTGGCTCTGTCCGCCGTGCTCTGCTTGCCCTTTCTCGCCGCGGGAACCGTGGTCACGCTTGCGCTGTCGCGCGCCCCGCACGTCGGAGTGGCGTACGCCGCCAATCTGATCGGCTCGGGCGCGGGCTGCTTTCTCCCGCTCACGCTACTCGGTCCGCTCAACGGCGAGCAGTTCCTTGGCGTGCTCGCGCTCCTCGCTTGGGCCGCGTCGCTGCTTTACCTGCGCGAGGCGAAGAGCGCTGGCACTGGTCTGCGCGCCGCATCCGCCGCTGCGCTGGCGCTTTCGGTGGCGAGCCTCGTTGCGCCGCACGCGGTCTTTCCGATACAGCCGGAGCCGGAGCCGCTGGGGCAGCTCGCCTGGCAATATCGATACGCCGCCGAGCACGGCGTGCGCATCGTGAAGAAGTACGATCGCTGGAACCCGACGGGCCGCATCGAGATCATCCAGCTCGAGAACGTGCCCGGCGGACCTTCGCCGTACCACGCGATGTTCTATGCGCAGGACTCCACGGCTGGGTCGTCGCTGTTCTCGTGGGATGCACGCACCAAGTCTCACGTGAGACCCTCGGCGGATTCGCCGGGCAGCTTCGTATCGCGCCTCTGCACCGAGACTCTCTACGGGCAAGGCTACTACGCGCCTCGCGCCCACGTGCTGGTGATCGGGTTGGGCGGAGGCCCCGACCTACAGTGCGCGCTCTACCAGGAGGCAGAGCAGGTGGACGTCGTCGAGATCAACCGCGACTCGATCGCCGCCATCAGTGGCCCGCTCAGTTATTGGGTCGGCGACATCGGCAAGAACCCGCGCGTGCACATCCACGAGCAAGACGGACGCAGCTTCGTGCACGGTCGCGATGGGCAGTACGATCTCGTGCAGATGAGCGGCGTCGACACGAAGAACCTCATGGCATCGGGCGCGCTCGCGCTCAGCGAGAACCACCTCTACACGCTCGAAGCATTCCGCGACTATTTGAGAGACCTCCGCCCCGGCGGCGCGCTCTCGATCCTTCGCTTCGGCGAGCCGGAGGCGCTGCGACTCGCGAGCACCGCCGTTCAAGCGCTCGAGGACCTCGGCGTGGAGCATCCCGAACAGCACATCGCCTTCTTTCACACCGGCTTCCTGATCGGCATGATCGTGCGCAAGGAACCCTGGACGCCCGAGGAAGCCCGGCTGGTCGATCACCAGCTTCATCCCCCCTTCTTCCGTGGCGCAGAGGTCTTCTATTACAGCCAGAACTCGGTTCCGCTCGAGACGCCGGCGGTGGTCGACTACCTCCCTTACGTGGGCGCAGAGGGCGCTATGGCCAGTTTCTTCGACCATGTCGTGAAGGGAAGTCTCCCGGAATTTGCCCGCAGCTACCCGGCCGACATCGCTCCGTCTCCCGACGATCGACCTTTCTTCTTCGACCTGTTCCGTTACGACCTGCCCGAGACCTGGGCTGCACCACACGTGCGCGCTCTCCGCGATCTGCTGGGCTCCGTGTCCTGCCTCTCGCTGCTATTCGTGTGGCTGCCGGTGCGCAGCTTCCGGCAGCGGGCCAAGGGCGTTGCTCGGCTGGTCACACCAGCCCTCTTCGTGAGCCTTGGTCTCGGCTTCATCCTCACCGAGGTTTGGCTGTTTCACCGCTTCTCTACATTCCTCGGGCACCAGGTCTACTCGCTCAGCATCGTGCTTTCGACGCTGCTGACGGCGACGGGCCTCGGTGCCATCCTCCGTACCGGGCCACGCCTCGATCCGGCGCGTCGCGCCGCATACGGCGCGGGTCTTGCGGTGCTCCTCCTGGTGGCATTCGCAATAGCGCTGCCTCGATTGCTCGAGCTCACCTGGGGAAGCAGCATGCTGGTGCGGACCGCCGTCACCGTCGCATGTGTCACTCCCCTCGGGCTTCTGCTGGGGCAGCCTTTCGTCGCGGGCCTTGCGTGTGTGGGACGGCACTTCCCGGAGAGCATTCCCTGGTGCATCGGTGTGAACGGCTTCGCGTCAGTCGTCGGCTCGGTGGCCGTCGTGCCCCTGTCGATGGCAACCGGCTACCACGGCGTTCTCATTGCCGCGTGTGTGTTCTACACGATCGCGTGTCTGAGCAGCCTCGTGCTCGAGCCCAAACTCCCGCCCCCATGAGCGCGAACGGTGGGACCGCTGGTCCCACGCTGATGCTATCGCCGACGCGCGGCGGCGTTACGAGCATCAACCCGAAGACGGTCTGCATCAGCAGAACGACTCCGGGATCGTCGAACGAGGTATCGAGCTCGAAGCGGGCGCGCATCGGACGACCATCGAGCACACGCTCCACCGTGACCCGCATGCCGTCCGACACGAAGCGCTGGCCGCTCGTCAGGGGCATTTCGTTCAATGCGCTCGCGTAGGCGTCAGCCGCGGAATACGCGTCCTCTAGACGCTCCACCACGATGCTGTTGCTCGCGAGCCTCGAGAGGCGCAGCGTGCTCGTCGTGCTCATCAATAGCTGACAACTCGATGGTGCCGGGCGGCCGTGAACGCGGCGCACCAGCGGAATGTAGATGGTCGTCGTGGGATCCACGGCGGCGATGAGCAGAACGTGACGGCTTCTTTCCAGCGCTCCATCGAGCGCTGGAGCCAGGATGGAAGCCCGCACCGCGTTCGCCAGGGGTGCCATCGCTTGGTTCTCGCTCATGCTGTAGAGAGGGGGCAGCACGACGCCGAGAAGCCACAAGACTACTACCGAGCCAAAAGCGAACCGCGCTCGGAGCATTCCTCGATCGTTTCGGACGATGGGCCACGCCGCCCGTCCGGCGTCCACCAAAAGGACCGACCAGGCGAACAGGCCCGGCAAGAGCAGGCGGCTTTCAGGGAACGCGCTGAGCGCCGGGACCAAGGAGAGTGGGAGGCCGAGGGCGAGAAAGTGCGGGCACGGAGCCGGCTCGGACAGCCGTCGGCCGAGCGACCGCGCAACGAATCCGGCGAGGATCGGTAGTGCAACAAGGCCGACAGCCACCTGAACCGAGCGAAGCGGCCGCAGATCCACGGCCCAGGCAGCAGGCAACCATCCTTGCGCGGCAAGCTGGGGCGCCCACGGGAACCCAGCGCTCCACCACGTGGAGCGCACGGCAAGCACCAGATCGCCGACGAGCACGGGAAAGCGGACGAACGCAGCACGCAGAAACGAGAGCGGCTCGGCGATCGGATCGACGTACATTCCCGATCCGCGGGCGCCGAACCCACCCAGCACGCGCAGCACGCCGTACGCGAAGAGCAGCAGCAGCCATGGAATCAATCTGCGTAGACGCACGGACCGCGTGCCAGATCGCTCGACATCGCAAAGCACCGCGTACGGCAGAAATCCGAGCGCGTATTCGCTCGCGCAGAGCGAGAGGGTGTAGGCCAGCATGATCAGCGCTCGCGGTGGACCACGCGCGGCCCCGCGCCCAGCGAGCTGACCCCACAAGCCGGCCAGCGCGAGTGTGGTGGCCACCATTGCGTTCCGATTCGCGAGCCAGCCGAGAAACATGATGTGCCCCGGGTGCGCAGCACAGAGGGTCAGCGCGAGCAGCGCCGGCAGCGGCGGCAATAACTGGCGTAGCACCGCCGCTAGCACCGTCATCATCGCGAGCCACCAGCAGGCGCTGTGCAGGTGGAAGGCGAAGGCGTTGAGCCCGAACACATGCAGGTCGCACCACATCAGCGCGCTCGAGAGGGGACGGAACAACGAGACGCGCAGCGCCGCATGCGACCACCACGGGAGGTAACCAAAGTCTCGAAGTGCCGCGATGTCCTCTGCGCTCCCATTGGAGAACGTGAAAAGCTCGAGTGGGGTTCGCTTGACCGGAAAGGCCCCAGTCAGCATCGATACCTGGGCGTAGTCGTCGACGATGAATCCCGTGCGCAGAACCGGCGCGCGCAGAGCGAGCGTCGCACCGATCACCGAGAGCGCCAGCAGCGGGTAGCTGCACCACGCTCGCACGCCCTCACGCCGCATGGAGACGGGGGCGGCGGGCGGATGACCGCAGCATCGGGCCCGCTCTTACCACGGATGCTCGAGCCATCCAACGCGGCATAAAGGCACGTCCTGACAATGTTTGACGCGGGCAAAGTCGGCTACTCTTGCCGGAGAGCCGAGCCTCGGGGCCATCAAGCTTTACTCGGCCGTTCCAAGGGCGATGCAGCAAGAGGGCACGAAGGGACCCACCATCACCTTGCTGCGCAAGATCTACTCGCTCGCCGGCCGCCGGCCGCGCACGATCTATTGGCTGCTCGTCGTGATCGCCATGGTCAGCGGAGTAGCGCTTCGCTCCCCCGCGCTCGATGGCACGCTCCTCGGCGACGATTGGGACCACTACGCAATGGTCACCGGTCTCTATCCCGTTCATCGCGGTCCCCTCGACTTATACAATTTCGTCGCTGACGATGCTGCGGAGCGGCGAGCGTTGCTGCGAAGCGGCCGCTTCCCGTGGTGGACCTCGCCCAACGTTCATCTGGCGGTGCTGCGTCCCCTGGCCAGCGCGCTCGTCGAGCTCGATTTTACGCTTCTCGACGGCCAGCATCACCCGAACCGCATCCACTGGCACTCGATGCTGTGGTGGCTCCTCCTCGTAGGGGGCGTCGCGGCCACGTTGCCCATGGCGCTGTCGCGCCCGGTGGCGGCACTCGCTGTGTGGCTCTATGCGCTCGACGACGCACACACACTGCCCGTCACCTGGAGCGCGAATCGCTCCGAGCTCATTGCGGTAGCGCTGATGACCTGGGCGCTGTGGGCGCGTCTCGCCGCTCGGACGCGCGGCTTCGGGGCTGGGCGCTGGCTGTCGCCCGCTCTGGCTGGCCTCGCGCTGCTGTCCGGTGAGCACGCTCTCGGCCCGCTCGCGTACATCGCTCTGTTCGAACTACTCGAAGGCGAAGGCAGCCCCAGGCAGCGTGCCGCGCCGCTTGCTCCTTTTGCTCTGCTGGCCCTCGCATATGTACTGGTGCGGTCGCACCTGGGCTACGGCGTCGCCGGATCGAGCTTCTACGTCGACCCGATCGCCGAGCCGCTTCGCTATCTGGAGGCTTGCGCGGAGCGACTGCCGCTCTTGCTCGGCGATCTCACGTTCGGCTACGCCGCGGAATGGAAGTACTCG
>JADGRG010000583.1 GCA_017881145.1 Sandaracinaceae bacterium
CGACTCTCGAGCGCGGCACCCGCTGTCGCGTTCGCGCTCGGCTCAGCCAGGTTGGCACGCGCGCTGGCTGCGTTTGTGCTCGGAGCCTTGCCGACGGTCGCCGCGCCGATCTCGCAGAGTGCAGCTCCGACCGTCACCAGTGCGCCTTCTGTCGCCAGGATCTTGGTCACGACGCCAGCTTCCGGAGCGTTGATCTCGCTGTCAGCCTTGTCGGTGAGAATCTCCACCACGGGCTGGTCTTTGGCGACCGTGTCGCCCTCGGCGACGAGCCACTTGCCGATCGTGCCTTCGACGACACTCTCTCCAAGCTGGGGCATGCGGATGGTAGTCACGGGTCGCCTCCTAGAAAATTGCGAGCAACGCGCAGGTGTACCCTTGGCGCACCGCGGGTGCAACATCGAGATCCCGTGTAGGCTCGGTGCGGGGGAGGTAGCCGTCGTCTTGCCGGCGCAACCCGTGCGAGAGCTTGCCTCGCAGCAGTGAAGCTACGCATCATTGCAGAGAGTCAGGTGCCAGAGCCTCAGAACGAAAGCGAACCCGCAGGCTCGCTCGACGTCGTGATCGTCAGCTTCGCGCCACGCGCAGAGCTGCCCGAGGTCGGACTGCAGCGCGTGTTCGGTATCGACGCCAGCGCAGCGGCCAAGCTGGTGCATGCTCTGCCACGCACCGTGCAGCGCGGAGTCAACCGGGTTCGCGCCGAGTATTTCCGCAAAGCGCTGGAGTTGATTGGCGCCTGCGTGGAGGTTCGCGACGACCAGGGCGCGGTGGTGCTGCCGTTGACGCTGGGTGAGGCAGCCACGCTGCGGCCGCCCACGACGCGGGAGGCGCATGCTAGGAGCGTGCAGCCGGTGGCCGAGCTCAGCGCTGCGGCCAAGCACTTTGCTGCGCCGCTCGCGGCGGCTGCGGCGCCGGCTGCAACGATCGAAGCGGGCGTCGCTGCGCCTGGTGCGCCAATCGAGAACGGCGCAGCGGGCATCGTCGTGTCCGCCGATGGCGCAGGCATCTCCTTGCGCGCGCCGGCGCAACCCACGCTGAAGGAAGGCGTGCCCACGCCCGAGCTCGTTCATCGGCCGGAAATATTCGGGCAGCCAACCCTGCCAGCGGGCGCAGACCGAGCCGCGATCGCCCAGCCTGCGGTGAAGCTGCCGGACTCCGCCTTTCGGTTTGGGAACACCAATCCACCCTTTCGGCCAGTCACTAACCCAGCCCACGCTCGCACCGCGGCCGCTCCTGTGCCGGTGCCTCACCGAGAGCTGCTCGCCGTTCCGGCAGCAGAGCCACGGCTGTCGGCGGCGGAGGCCAACGGCGGCATGAGCTGGGGTGATATCGATCGGTCCGCACCCAGAGCCGAGCCTCTTCGCGCAGCGTTTCTGGTGGAGGCTATGGCCGAGACGGGGCCGGCGAAGATCGAGCTTCCCGCAAGTCCTGTCCCGGTGGCAGTAGAGGCCGCCGCTTCCGGCCACCAGCCCGCAACGTTCGATATCTTCGAGTCCATCCCGCTCGCGGAGCCCTGGCGCGCGCCCAGCCAGAAGGAGGTGGCTGCGGAAAGACGCAAGCGCGCCATCCTGACAGGTGACGCGAGCGTGAGCGTGCCGGAGGCCGTGGCTCCCGAGATGCCCATGCTCGGCCGCTGGGAGCACCCTGAGCCCGAGTCGCTCGCCGAGCCAAGACGCCCGCAGCCATGGCCGCTTGGATCGGCGGAGGCCGTGCTGAGCATGCCGCCATCAGCGGCACAAAGCGCTCGCTCGCCTGCGCGTGCTTCCGCCCGCGCGGCCGCCCTCGCAGCGCCCGCGCGCCGCGCTTCGGACAAGCCGTGTGCGAGCTCGGAGGCCGCGTCTGGTTCGCCCGAAACCATCGACACTCGCTCGTTTTGGCAGGCCGCCCCCGCAGCTTTTGGCTTTCTAGCGCTTGGCCACGGCGTGCACTGGCTCTCCAGCATCGCGCTCTTTTCGCTCGCATTGGGCCTTTCGCTCGCAGGGATCGGCTCCGTTCCAGTGCTGGGCTTCTTGGTCGGCTGCGCAGCCTTTACTGCGCTCTTCGCGCTCTGTGGCGACTATCACCGAGGCTGCTTCTGGGCGGCGAGCACTGGTGAGCCCGGCCTTCGCCGGGGTCCCCAGCTCGAAGTCACGCGCATCCTGCAGGTCTACCTGCGCTCGGGCGTGCATCTCTTCGGCTTCCTTCTGCTCTCGCACCTCCCGGTCCTCTTGTGGGTCCTGCGCCACGCCGTCGGCTTGCACCCGGGTCTGCGCTTCGAATTGCTTCTCTCGCCAACGTTCTGGGAGCTGGCGGCGCTCTCGGCCTGGTATTGGCCGATGGCCCTCATGACGGCGTCGTTTCACAAAGACTTTCTCGGCGTATGGGATGTCGCGCTTGGAGCGCGAGTGATGGCGCGGATGCCGCTTCAATACGCGCTCATTGTCTTGCTCGGAGGCGCATGGTTCTTGGTGGTGTGGACGGTGTTTCTCGCGATCGGTCTCGCCGCGCATTTGCCGCCGCTCTTCTTCTCGGCCACTTTCGGCATTCCCCTTGGGCTCAGCCATGGTCTACTCGGCGCACTCTCGGGGCACCTCATGCGCACTCAGCCGCAAGCCTTCGAGTGACGAGCGAGCGGCCAGCGTCGCGTCAGCGTGCGACACGTTCTGAAGTGGGTGCGCCTACGATCGACCAGAGGCTCGCGCGGCGGTCCGTGAAGAGGACGGGGGAAGGCACGTCGAGCCGGACCATGCTCGGGCTGCAGAGCGAGTCGAGCTCCCTCTGCCGGCCGGAACTGGCTGTGGCTGGCCATGCCGACCCGTGCCCAAGCTGGTTCTGCTGCGTGGCAGCAGATATCCTGAGGAGCTCTGTGAGCAGTCGGGATTCGTGTCGAAAGGACCAGCCTTGGCAGCATCGGATGGCAGGCGCGACGACGAACGCGCGTCGGATGACGTCGCTGCGAATGCTAGCTCGTGGCCGCCGCCTGTCGCCTGGGCCATTTCCGCGTTGCTCGCTCTGCTGGGGTTCGCAGAGCTTCTGCCGCGCCTGGCCGCCATCGCGCAGCCGTATTGGGACGAGGGCTTCTACATCACCGATGCGCGACGCTTCTTTCGGCCGGGCGCTCTACTCGATAACCCGGAGCATCCGCCGCTGGGGAAGTTCTTGATCGGCGTTTGCACCTGGCTCATCGGCGATCATGCCCTGGGTTGGCGCTTCGCCTCGCTGGCCGCCACGGTGGCATTGCTCGCTCTGCTACCTCTGGTATTGCAACGCGCGGGGATCGTTCCCGAGCGCTGCCCAAGCTGGCTGCTCGCGCTGCCTTCAGGTCTCCTGCTCGTCGACCCACTCGTGTATGCGACTGCTCGTATGGCGACGCTGGATGCGCTGCTTTCGTTCTTCTACCTCGGCTCGGCGCTGGCTCTGCTCGTCGCGCTGCGGACCGATTCGCAGAGAGCGCGAGTCGTCGCATCCCTGCTCGGCGGTTTGGCGCTCGGAACCAAATGGACTGCGCTGACGCTGATCCCGCTCTTCTGCTGGGCTTCGGTCGTTTCCGATGACCGACATCGCTATCGAATTGTTGTAGGTCGCGTGCGCTCACTCTTCGGGCCGATGATTCTCGTATACCTCGCCACTTTCCTGATTCCCGGCGCAACCCGCTTCGCTCCGCACGCCTTCCACGTCTCGGAAGGGCCGATCGACCCCGGCGCAAGCCTTCCGCTGCGGGTGCTCTCGCTGCACTGGAAGATGATCACGCATCACACCAGCTACAACACGGGCAGTTGGGCCTCGCTCTGGTACGAGTGGCTTTACGCGCGAAAGCCGGTGTGGTTCACCACGCAGGCGGATGGCTCGGCCATTCGGGTGATCGCCGGCGTCGGGTCTCCGAGCTTCTGGCTGGTCGGCCTTACGGCGGTGCTGGCTTGCGTCGTCGTCGGCCTCAGGCAGCGCCGTACCACGCCCCTAGCCATCGCAGCCTTTCCGATGCTGCAGTTCGCTCTC
>JADGRG010000584.1 GCA_017881145.1 Sandaracinaceae bacterium
CCGCCGGCGAGCCGAAGCGCCGCTTCACGCTCTTCACACCCGAGCAGCCCGTGGTGAACGGTCAGCTCCAAGACGAAGTCACCTGGACGCTCAGCTCCGCCGAAAAGAAGCAGGTCGGCCCAAACGGCCTGCTGGTGCGCTTCTACTTCAGCGTGCTCGACCACCGCGGCGGCTTCGATCTGGCGATGCGCACGCTCTGCGTGCTGCGCTGAGTGAGCCGACGCCGACCTGACTATCTAGTACTCGTGCTTACCGGCCGCGCGCTCCGCCGCACGTCGCAGCGCAGCCGCGACATCTTGCGGCAGGCCCGCGGGCACCGGCGCAGCTGCGGCGGGTGGCGCACCGGTGATCAGCTCGACGATCACGCATGCTGCCACGTAGGTGCCGGCGAGCGAGGGGTGATTGCCGTCGGGCGCGTAGAGCTCGATCTCGGGGTGGACCAGGCGAGCTTGCCGGAAGCCTTCGCCCGGCAACGCAACCAGCGAGTGGGTTTCTTCGGCCACGCTGCGCACCTACGCGAGCAGCAAGCTCTGCATCGCGTCCGGGCTGCCTCCCGACCATGGGTTTGCGTACATTTCGTCGCTCTGATCTCGGTGCGCCCAGGCCTCGAAGATCACGGGCTTTGCACCGGTGGCTTCTGCCGCGCTCGCAAAGCGCCTGACATAATCGTGAAATCCAACGGGGTTGGTCAGCGGCTCGTAGGTGCGCTCCTGCAGCACGACGTGCGTGTAATGCCCTTGCGCGATTCGGAGGGGAGCGGCTCCTGCACTCCAGTGAGCACTGAGTGCAACGCCACCCGCGGTCACGCTCTCGGCGGCAATGCTCGCGTCCAGGCTTTGCACGAGCGAAGGCAGATCATTGTAGTACGTGAGGCTATTGCCGATGAAGAGCACTTTGCGCTGCGGCGCGACGGGCGGAGCCGGCGCCTCTGTGCTGTCACGGTGCGCGTAGCGATAGAGCGCTTGGGTCGGATCGAAGTCGTCGCAGGCGCCTAAGAGCGTGGCCGTCGTCACGGTGATGACAAGAGAGAGCGGGAGCGGAGCACGGTGCACGAGGATACTCTACCGCCCCACCGCGGCCGCCGTCGCGCAGGATCGCCGCGCTTGTGCTATGTTTTGGGCCTGCACCTGGTTCTTCCGATGCGAACCTTGCGCCACACACTCGCTCTGCTGCTGCTCATTTCTGCGTGCGCTCGCACCAGCTCGAGCTTGAATGATGCCGGGGCGTCGGCCTGCAAGACCGACTGCTCTCCTAGTGACGCCTGCGCGCACGGCGCGTGCACGCCGAGCCAAACCGGCAAGGATGCCGCCACCAGCCCACGCGATGCTTCCGCGAGCCCTGGGCGATCGGATTCAGCTGCTGACGGCGGCGGTGGTGGTGCAAGCCGTGATGCGGCGCAGGCGGCCGATGACGGCGGCATGGCCCCCAGCCCCGGCACCGTCGATTGCAGAACGCAGCCGGTGACCTTCCCGAGCTTCGATCGTGCTTGCAGCGCGGACTCGGAGTGCGTGGCGGTGCGACGGGTAACCAACTGTTGTGGCTCCGAGCTGGTCACAGCCGTCAACCAGGCCGTGGTCAAGGCCTTCAAGGCCGCCGCCGTTAGCTGCAACTCCCAGTTTCCACCCTGCGGCTGCGCGGCCCAGCCAGCACGCGCGGACGACGGCAGCGTCTTCGATGACGCGCACCCCTACGTGGTGAGCAAGTGCACGGCGCATGTCTGCGGCACGAGCTTCGTGACCGCCGCGAAGACAGCCTGTGGGCCGAACGGACTGACCTGCGACGCGCGCACCGAAGTCTGCGTGGCGCGCGAGCCGGTGGGACCGGCGATCGTCTACGAGTGCAAACCGGTCTCCGCCGAGTGCACCTGGCTGCGAAGCTGCGCCTGCCTGGCGAGTGGTCTGTGCACGAGCGCATACAACACCTGCAGCGACGTCGGCGACAACCAGATCGACTGCCTGTGCCCGATGTGCCAGTGACCGGGCACGAGCGCGGCGAGAGCGAAATATCGGCAGCGTCCAGCTCAGAGTGCGCTGAACGCTGACACGGTGAGGTCCGTTCCGCTGCCGACGCTCAGGGCGATGGTGCGCAGATACTTCGCGACCGCCGTGGCCACGCCGCCGTCGTAAGACAGGGGGGGCGGTCGGAATGTCGAGCATGGTTCCGACCAACACCGAAGCTGCCAAATACGATCCAGGCAGCGCTGGATGCGAGCCATCGTCCGCCCACAGGCTCAGCGCCGGCAGGTGTGCGCGGTACAGGCTCTGCACGCGGCGGGTCGTCACTCGACGAAGACGCGGGAAAACACCCGCGTTTGACAGATGTGGCGGGGCTTTCTAGCCTGCGGGCCGATGTTGGACCGGATCGGTAAGTGCCGGATCGTCGGCGAGATCGGCAGCGGCGGTATGGCTGTCATCTACAAGGCGATCCAGGAGCCCCTGGAACGCGTGGTGGCGATCAAGGCCTTGAAGCCGAGCATTGCCCTGGACAGCCAGTTCGCTGCGCGCTTCGAGCGCGAGGCGCGCTTCATGGCCTCGCTGCAGCACGAGAACATCCTGCACGTCTACGACTTCGTCAAAGACGGCGACAGCATGTACATCGTGATGGAGTACGTGCAGGGCATCGACCTCTACGATCTCTTGCAGGTCACGCCGCGTTTGCCGGTCGAGGTTGCGGCCATCGTGGCGTTGCAGGTGGCGCGCGCGCTCGACTACGCGCACTACCGCGGCATCATCCACCGCGACATCAAGCCCGCCAACGTGATGATCTCGCACTCCGGCGAGGTCAAGCTCATGGACTTCGGCATCGCCCGCGATCACTTGCAGAGCGACTTGACCGAGACGGGCACCGGCGTGGGCACGCCGAGCTACATGAGCCCGGAGCAGATCTTGGGAGACAAGCTCGACTTCCGCAGCGACGTCTTTTCGCTCGGCATCGTGCTCTATCAGTGCATCACCGGGAAGAAGCCCTTCATCGAAGACGAGTCGCGCACGGTGATGCAGAAGATCCGCCTCGACCGCTACGTGAATCCCCGCAAGCTGGTGGGCAGCGTTCCGAGCAACGTCGAACGGATCCTGGCGCGCTGCATGGAAAAGCTGCCGGCCAACCGCTACCCGAGCACGCAGGTGCTGATCGACGATCTGGTGGAGTTTCTCGCGGGGCGCGTCAGCATCAACCACAACGCGCGCTTAGTGATGTACCTGCGCGATGTCGGCGTGCTCGGCCAGAGCGAAGCCGAGGCGATGCTGAACACCAGCCAAAGCCGCGCTCCGCGCTCCGCCCTGCACGACCCCGACATGGCGCGGGGCTCCGTGCTGATCTTCGCTGCGCTCTTGTGTTGCGCGATGCTGGCGGCAGGCACCATCCAGGCGTCCGCCGGTCGCTTCTCACGCAACCGCGAGCCCGCCGAGGGCGACACCGGCCTTTCGCTCTCGCGTGCCGGCTACCTGCGCGTGGTGGTCGATCCCTGGGCCGATGTGTTCGTCGATGGGGAGCTCGCGACCACGACGCCGACCGCGGCGCGCCTGCCGCTCTCTGCCGGCAAGCACTACGTCAAGTTCGTCAATCCCTTCTATCAAGAGCGGAGCTTCGAGGTGGTGATTCGACCGGGCGCGACTCAAACGCTGGAGGCGCGCTTGCGGCCCAAGCACACGGCCGCGCCGCCGGAGCCGAGCAAGCGATGAAGACCGCGCTTCCACCTGCTCGACACGCTACCACCAGCTGGCCGGCCCGTGTAACGCACGCGTTATGGCTTGTGTTGTCCCTCGCGCTCTGCTTGGGCACGGTGCTGCTGGGCGGGCGAGTCCACGCGGACGCCACGTTCGTGCACATGGTGCGACCTGGCGAGACGCTCGCGTCGATCGCGGAGCTCTACTATGGCGACCCGCGGCGCGAGAGCGTGCTGGTCGCAGAGAACGGCCTCGCCAGCGAAGGCGGCGCCTCGATCGTGGTCGGCTTGAAGCTGGTTATTCCGACCGTCAGCTACCACCGCGTCGCGGAAGGCGAGACCTGGAGCGGGCTGGCCGAGCGCTATTATGGCGACTCGCGGCGAGCCTTTGCGCTGGTCGAAGCCAACTCGCAAAACGCGGGCAAGCCGCCGGACGTCGGCGCTGAGATCCTGGTGCCCTACCCACTTCGTCACGTGGCGACCCAACACGACGCGATGCGGCAGATCGCCAAAGACTGCTTCGGCGGCTCCCAGAAAGAGCTCGCCTCGGTGCGGCGCTTCAACTTCATGAAGCCCTCTCGCACCGAACGCGGCGAGATCGTGCTGGTGCCGCTGCCAAACCTGCTGCTTTCGCCGCAGGGCAGACACCTCGCCGAGGCACAGCTGCCCGGCGCCGTGCCGCAGGGCGAGACTCGCGACAAGCAGCTGCGCATCCGAGATGAGCTGCCACTTCTGCACGAGCACGTGCAACACGGGCGTTACGTGGAAGCGGTCGGCCTGGCCAACCGCCTGATCGGTATGGGCGACCTTACGGGCAACCAAGTCGTCACCATCGACCGGGAGCTGGGCATCGCGCTGATCGCACTGGACCGCGAGGATCTCGCGAGCGACGCGTTCAAAATGATGTTGGAGAAGCAGCCGGACCTCGAGCTCGGCATCGGTGCCACCTCACCCAAAGTCTTGCGCGTGCTCGAGAACGCCAAGAAGAGCCTGGCCGAGACGCACGCCGCTGTGAACACCATTGCCGCACCAGGCGTAGCGGCAAGCCCCAAGCTCTCCGCCGCTGGCACAAACGCGGCGGCTTCCGGCCAGAAGCCCGCTGCAGCCCACCCCACACTACCGGCGGCCAAGCCAAGCGCACCAGCCAAGGTGAGCACGGCAGCCAAGGGCAACGGCCACTGAGCCCGGCCTCGGCTATGCCTCGAAGCCACGCCACCCCAGAGTGCAAACCCGCGGCCCCGTGCTAGGGTTGCGCGCGCGCAGGATCCCGACTCTTCGGTCGAGCCTGCGGTAGCGGCCAAAGTGCTCTAGACGCACGCCTGGGCTCCAGCCGACGTCAGTGTGGCTTTCTTCGCGGGTATTTTTCGCAATGATCTTCGAGGATCCTTCTCACCGTCGCTGGCATCGCGCCCTCTTCGTGTTCTCGCTCTTGGTGCTGGCTGCACTCGGCGCGCTCGGCATCACCATCACCGGCATCCTGGTGCCGCCCAGCGTGCCGAACCCGCTGAAGTCCAAGTCGCAGATGCAGGCGACCAAGGTGCGCGCGTCACTGGAGCACGACGCCCGGCCGGTCTACACGCCGCAGCAAAAGCGCCGCATGCAGGTGATTCGCACGCAGGAGAAGCGACGCCGCGACAAGTTGGTCAACGCCTCCAAGGGCGAAGCCATGCCGCTGCCAAAAGACGCCGTGATCGCCTTCGCCGTGAAGGACGACCCCGCGTCGGTCGCGTCGCTGGAGCGCCACGTTGCCAACATCGACATCGTGGTGGCGGACTGGTTCGAGCTGCCGGGTCCCGGCTGCGATCTCATCGAGCACATCGACGACAAGACTCGCCGCGTGCTCGGGCGCAGCGATGTCATCGTGCTGCCGCGCTTGGCCAACCTCCAAGGCGACCAGTGGCGCGGCGCCGAGACCTCGACGTTCCTCTCGGATGACAACGCCCGCGCCTGCTTCGTGAAGAAGTTCGTCGACCGCCTCGCCGCCATCGGTGCGGGCGGCATGAACCTCGATCTCGAAGAGCTGCAGCCGGAGGACTCGGAGCCCTTTCTCGAATTCATCCTCGAGCTACGCAAAGCGCTGCACGCGCACTCCATGCGTTTGACCGTGGATGTGCCCTTCCACGATCCGGCCTTCGACTTCGAATACATCGGCAATGTTGCGGACGCGGTCATGATCATGGCCTACGACCAGCACTTTCCCGCGTCGAAGCCCGGGCCCATCGCGTCGCGCATCTGGCTGGCCGAATCGCTCGACGAGATGCTGCCGAGGCTCCCGGCAGACCGCGCGGTGGTGGTGCTCGGCAACTACGGCTACGACTGGACACTCTCCGATACGAACCCGCGTGCCGAGGACGTCTCGTTCCGCGCGGCCATGGATCTCGCGCGCGCCTCCAGTGCACGCCCAGTCTTCGAAGAGCAGCTCGAAAACGGCCACTTCGGCTACATCGATCACGACTCGCAAACCCACGAAGTCTGGTTCATGGATGCCCTGGCATCGTGGAACCAAGTGGCTGCCTTGCGAGCGCGCGGCGTCACACGCTTGGGCCTGTGGAGACTCGGCACCGAGGACGAGACGTTGTGGAGCTTCCTCGGCGCCGACGTGCAACCCCCTTTGCCGACAGTGCTGGCGAGTGTTCCCCCGGTCAAGTCCGTTGGGATCTTCGGCGACGGCGAGGTCTTCACCATTCGCGGCGAGCCGCAATCTGGCGCACGTGAGCTGGTCACGACTCCGGATGGAAAGCTCATCGTGCGTGGCAGCTACGCGCGCGTGCCGACCGGCTACGTGGTCGAACGCCGCGGTAGTCACGAGAAGCAAGTCGTGCTGACCTTCGACGACGGACCCGACGAGCGCAACACCGGCAAGCTGCTGGACGCGCTGCGGGATCTGCACGTGCAGGCGACCTTCTTCGTGGTCGGCGATCAAGCCATGCGTTCACCCGAGCTGGTGGTGCGCGAGGCCGACGAAGGGCATTTCGTCGGCAACCATTCTTTCACGCATCCGCACATGGAGTCGCTCACGCCGCGCGAGGCTGCGGCTCAGCTCGCCGCCACGCAACGTTTGATCGAGGGCCTCACCGGCCGCCGCACACCGCTCTTCCGCGCGCCTTACACCGCCAACATCGACCCGGAGTTGCCTGACGACTTGGCCGCGCTGCGCATCGCACTGCAAAACGGCTACCTCTTCGTCGGCGCCAACGTCGACCCGGACGACTGGGAAGCCAAGCGGAGCGTCGATTTCATCGCCAACAGCGTGGTCAACGACGTGGTCGCAGGGCGCGGGCAGATCGTGGTCATGCACGACGGCGGCGGTGACCGTTCACGCACCATCGCCGCGGTGCGCAAGCTGGTCCCCGAGCTGCGCCGTCGCGGCTATGAAATGGTGCCGCTCGATCGGCTGCTCGGCGTGAAGCATTCAGAGCTTGCGCTGCCGGTCCCGCCGGGAGAACGCATGTTCTCCGCCAGCGATGCATTCTTGGCCTACGCACGCGGCTGGGGCTACATCGTGCTGGCGGTGCTCTTCTTCGTCTGCACCGTGCTCTCCATCATCCGCATCATCTTCCTGGGCGGCCTGACACTGAAGAATCTGCGGACCAAGTCGCCGGAACCATCGCCGGATTTCCAGCCGCTGGTCACCGTGATCGTGCCTGCCTACAACGAAGAGATGGTGATCGCGACTACGGTGCGCTCGCTCCTGGAGAGCGCGTACGCGAACCTCGAGATCTTGGTCGTCGACGATGGCTCGACCGACAAGACCTCCGAAGTCGTGGCGGGCATGGCAATCCAGTTCCCGCGCGTCCGGCTGATCAAACAGGCCAATGGCGGCAAAGCCAGCGCGGCTAACCATGCGTTACGCGAAGCGCACGGCGAGATCGTGGTCGCGGTCGACGCCGACACCCTGGTCGGTGCCGATGCCATCCCCAAGATGATCGCCCACTTCATCGAGCCCAAAGTCACCGCGGTCTGCGGCAACGTCGAAGTCGGCAACGTCAACGGCATCTTCACGGCCTTCCAAGCGATCGAGTACGTCACCAGCCAGAACTTCGATCGCCGCGCGTTCTCGTCGCTCAACTGCATCTCGGTGGTGCCCGGAGCGCTCGGCGCTTGGCGGCGTCAGGCGGTGCTCGATGCCGGTGGCTACAGCGACGAAACCCTGACCGAGGACGCCGACCTTACACTCACCATTCTGCGGCGTGGCGGACACGTGGTGTATGAGCCCGAAGCTTACGGTCGCACCGAAGCCCCCGAGTCGCTCGGCGCCCTCTTGCGCCAGCGCTTCCGCTGGACCTACGGCATCTACCAGTGTCTGTGGAAGCATCGTCCTGCGTTCTTCAAGGGAACCCTCGGCTGGATCGGTCTGCCCAACATGGTGGTCTTCCAAGTGGTCTTCCCGATGCTCAGCCCGATCGGCGACATCCTGATGGTGTTCTCGGTATGGCGCGGCGACTGGCGCGCCTTTCTGGCCGGCTACCTCGCCTTCCTCGCCATGGACATCTGCGGTTCGCTGCTCGCGTTCACCTTGGACCGTAAGCCCTTGCGTTGGTTGCCGCTCCTGCTCATCCAGCGCTTCTCCTACCGCCAAATCATGTACTACGTGTGCTTCAAGGCGATGGTCTCCGCGCTACGCGGTGCACGCCACGGCTGGCGTAAGCTGGAGCGCACTGGCGCACTGGCCACCGCCTCCGACGCCTCCATGACCAACACCAGCAGCACCGGCGACACGCTGGGAAGCTGAGCGGAGCGGGCGCCGCCAGCTCTAGCGCCGTGACCGGCACCTGCGTTCGGGAATCGCGCTAGCGAGCCTCGACGGGGTGACCTTGCGGACACCTCGTCACGCGAGCGGAGGCTGATAGAGTGGTGACCAGTGGTTGCCCCTATGGATTCACGCCTCCTCATCGACGCCATCGTGCAGCAGACGACCGTGCTGATCGCCCAGCTCTCCACGGCCATGGGCATAAGGGCGCCGCTCTCGCACGTGGCCGACCAGGTCTTCCTCGACCTCGCACGCGAGATCGAAGCGCAAGGCGTGAGCCGGAAGGTGGTGGCCGACATGTTCGGTATGGCGTTACGTGCCTACCAGAAGAAGGTGCAGCGGCTGACGGCGGCGACCAGCGAATCGCACCGAACCCTTTGGCAAGCCATCTACGACTACGTCGGCACGGCAGAGCAGCTGACCCGAGACCAGGTCGACGCGCGCTTCAAGCACGACCCAGCAGAACACGTCGCGGCGGTGCTCAACGATCTGGTGCAAAGCGGCCTGGTGTTCGCCAGCGGACGCGGTAGCAGCTCCGTCTACCGGCAGGTGCCGATGGAAACGCGCAGCGTGCCGCATGCTCGTGAGGCGCTCGAAGACCTGCTCTGCCTCACCATCTACCGCCGCCGCGGCGCGACCCTCGCGGAGCTACGCGAAGAGTTCCCAGCCGACGTAGCAGAGCTCGAAGACGCAACCCGACGCTTGGTGGCAGACCAACGCGTCAGCTCGGAGCTCGATGCCGATGGCCAGGAACGCTTTCGCACTGAGCGCTACGTGATCGCCGTCGGACAACGTCGCGGCTGGGAGGCCGCGGTCTTCGATCACTTCAGCACGGTGGCCGCAGCCCTCGCGCACAAGCTGCGCTTGCGACCCGGCGCACAGACTGCAGACCGGGTCGGCGGCGCGACGCTCTCCTTCGACATCTACCCGGGCCACCCCAACGAACAAGAAGTGTATGGCCTGCTGCGGACAGTACGCGCGCAGCTCAACGAAGTCTGGAATCGCGTTTCCACCTGGAACCAAGCACACGCGGTCACCGACGATCAGAAGATCAAAGTGTCGTTCTACTTCGGACAGAACGTCTGGGAGCTGGATGCCGCTGCTACCGACGAAAGTGAGCCTTCACATGATGCGTAGCTTATTGTTCATGCGGACCTTGGGCCTGCTTACGCTTCTTTGTGCATGCAGCGCTGCACACCGGCCGCCCGGCGACAGCAACACCAACTGGCTCGAGGCGTGCAGCGACAAGAGCGAATGCGGGGCTGCACAAGCCTGCGTGTGCGGCGTGTGCACGCGCGCCTGCACGACCGCCAGTGGTTGCACGCTGGGCAAAGACGTTCGTGGCTCCTGTGTAGATCCGACAGCGACCGGCATCGAGAGTGCCTGCGCACTGAAGGAGTCCGCAGGCTCCATCTGCCTGGCAGGCTGCACGAAGGACAGCGCTTGTCCCGGTGGAGAGAGCTGCGTGCAAGGGGCCTGCATCGCAGCCAGGGCATTGCAGCTGCTCAGCGCGCTCGGGGGAGCTTGCATCGCCAGCGGTGGCTGCGTGACGGGACTGCAATGCAGCACAGAGCGCACCTGCGTGGAGGTCTCCGACGCGGGCGTTAGCTCCGATGCAGCGACCGACGGCTCGACGTCGGCGGATGCCGGCGACGCGGCGCCGCTGGCCGACCCCTGCGCCGCCAACAACGGCGGCTGTGACGCGCTCACCAAGTGCAGCGTATCGAACGGCAAGCAGCAGTGCAGCGCCTGTCCGCCAGGCTACGACGATGTCCACGGCGACGGAACGCTCTGCACGGACATCGACGAGTGCGCGACCGGTCGCAACGATTGCGCCAAGAGCGCGCTCTGCACCAACACCGCGGGGAGCTTCGTCTGCGCTTGTACTGGCCTGGAAGTGGGTGATGGGAAGACCTGCGCGTCACCGCTGCCGATCGTCAGCGCTGGCCAAGACGCGACCTGTGTTGTCCGCAACGATGGCACGCTCTGGTGCTGGGGCAGCAACACATACGGACAACTCGGCCGTGCAGCGACTCTGCTGGACGCGACCCCCAAGCAAGTGGGCAGCGACACCGGCTGGACTGACGTGTCGGTGGGCACCGGTTTTGCGTGCGGTGTCCGAAGCGGCGGCTTGTATTGCTGGGGTCAGTGCGACACGGGCCAGTGCGCGCAACAAGATGGCCTGAGCTCGGCCGTGCCGCGAAGGGTGGGCACCCAGAGCGACTGGCTGCTGGTCAGCGCCGGGCAAAGGCACGCTTGCGGCATCCGCGCCGGGCAGGCGTACTGCTGGGGCGACAACAGTATGGGGCAACTGGGGACGGGCGACTCGACGGCCCGCTGGGTGCCGACGGCGGTGGCCGGCGGTCGCTCCTTCACCGCCATCGGCGCGGGCCTCTTCCACACCTGCGCGCTCGAGAGCGGCGGAGCCGCGTACTGCTGGGGGGCCAACGAGTCCGGTGAGCTGGGGAACGGCGTCACCGACGGCAGCCCGGTGCCCGTGGCGGTGAGCGGCGGCCTCCTCTTCACCTCGCTCAGCGTGGGCCTCTCGGAGTTCCAGGGGGACCACAATTGCGCGCTCACAGCGGCGGGCGCGGCCTATTGCTGGGGCAACAATTACTGGGGGCAGATCGGCGACGGCACCAAGGTGGACCGCACGGCACCTACCGCGGTGGTGGGGGGGCTGACGTGGACCGCGGTCGCCGCCGGTGGCATCCATACCTGCGGGATCGCCGCCGGCGGTGCGTTGTACTGCTGGGGGCTGAACGCGTACGGCGAACTGGCACTTGGAACAGTGGACACCGACAACCACCTCACA
>JADGRG010000585.1 GCA_017881145.1 Sandaracinaceae bacterium
ACGCGCACGGTGAATCGTTGGTCGTCCAGACCCAAGTCGACGAAGTCCTCGACATCTTGGACCGACACGGCGTGAGACAAGTCTTTGGCAGCATGCAACTCGAGCTCGAGTGGGCCTTGTATGCCCGCGGCTTTCGTCGGTCGCCCGAGCTCACGCTGCCAGCCAATTTGCACGAAGTGATGCGCAGGCTGCTCAAGCTCCGTGACCCCAATTTTCATGCTTGGTCGAAGACGGCTGCAGCGGCGCCGCGCACTCACAACGCCGGGTGAAACCCGCCGGGCGAGCTCCGCCGCCCTGCGCGCGGCGAAACGTCCGCAGGTCTATCGTGCAGGCGTTATTAGCAATCTAGTGGTCTGACCGGGAGGTTTTGACCCGTTCTCGCTTGCCCCGAGCGCGCATGGCTGCGTTGCTCCTCGTCACAATAGCGCTGGCTATTGCTCCTCGTCGCGCCTTGCCCTGCGCGCTCGGTCCTGCGCGATAACAGATCAAAACCTCCCGGTCAGACCACTAGGCCGACAGCCGCCGACATCGGGTTTGAAGCGAGCCGGGCGGGCTTGCCTCATTTGCCTTTTGGAACGTCACTCAGTGGGATGCCGAGCGCCTTCGCGACACCCTCGCCGTATGCGGGATCGGCCTTGAGGCAGTTGCCCACGTGGCGCACCTTGATGTCTTTGGGCGCGTCGCCCATGGCGCGGGCGGTGTTCTCGAAGAGCAGCTGACGCTGCGCCGCTGTCATGATCCGGAACAGCTTGCCGGGCTGTGAGTAGTAGTCGTCGTCCTCGCGATGGTTCCAGTGATCTGCGGCTGCTTCGAGCGAGAGCGCTGGCTCGGCGAACTGCGACTGCTGCTGCCACTCGCCGTAGCTGTTGGGCTCGTAACCGAGCGTGCTGCCGTGGTTGCCGTCGACCCGCATCGCGCCATCGCGATGGTAGGCGTGGACCGGACAGCGCGGCGCATTCACCGGAATCTGCGCGTGGTTCACGCCGAGGCGGTAGCGCTGCGCGTCGCCATAGGAGAACAAGCGCCCCTGCAGCATCTTGTCCGGGGAGAAGCCGATGCCGGGCACGACGTTGGCCGGATTGAAGGCCGCTTGCTCGACCTCGGCGTGGTAGTTGTCCGGATTCCTGTTGAGCTCCAGCACGCCCACCTCGATGAGTGGGTAGTCCTTGTGGAGCCAGACCTTGGTCAGGTCGAACGGGTTGTACGGGCACTTCGCCGCGTCCTTCTCGGGCATCACCTGGATGAACATCTTCCAACGTGGGAAGTCGCGCTTCTCGATGCTGTCGTACAGGTCGCGCTGATGACTCTCGCGGTCCTTGCCGACGAGCGCCTCGGCTTCGGCGTCGGTCAGGTTCTTGATGCCCTGCTGCGTGGGCAGATGAAACTTCACCCAGTAGCGCTCGTTCTTCGCGTTGATGAAGCTGAAGGTGTGACTGCCGAAGGCGTGCATGTGGCGATAGCTGGCCGGGATGCCCCGGTCGCTCATCGTGATCGTCACCTGGTGCAGCGCTTCGGGCAGCGAGCTCCAGAAGTCCCAGTTGTTCTTGGCGCTGCGCAAGTTGGTTCGGGGGTCTCGTTTCACCGCGTGGTTGAGGTCTGGAAACTTGAGCGGGTCACGCAGGAAGAAGACCGGCGTGTTGTTGCCGACCAGGTCCCAGTTGCCTTCCTCGGTGTAGAATTTCATCGCGACGCCGCGAATGTCGCGCTCGGCATCGGCAGCTCCGCGTTCGCCCGCCACCGTCGAGAAGCGCATGAAGAGCTCTGTCTTCTTGCCCACCTGCGCGAAGATCTTTGCCCTGGTGTACTTGGTGATGTCGTGGGTGACCGTGAACGTGCCGTGGGCGGCGGAGCCCTTGGCGTGCATGCGCCGCTAAGCTAGCTCCTCCTGCCCCCAAGGACTGCCGGTTGCGTGCGCGTGGAAGGGCCGCACCAAGGCACCAGGTACGCACACTGGTGGGCGTGTCGAGCGAAGTTGGCGTCGGCGTGCACGCAGCGCCGCGGCGGAGACCGCAGGAGGTGGCGCGAGCAGCTGACACGAATCGAGGGCGCTGGCAGACTGGGCAGATGGCGCAGCTCGCTCGATTCACGTTCGGAGCGACGTCGGCCATCGTCACGAGCACCGGGATGATCGTCGGTCTGCACGCCGCGGGAGCCTCGCGCGCGACCATCGTCAGCGGGCTCTTGGTGCTCGCGGTGGCAGACAACCTCAGTGATTCGCTGTCGATCCACATCTACCAGGAGTCCGAGCACACGGAGGCGCGCGCGGCCTTTCGCGCGACCGTCACGAACTACGTTGCTCGGTTCACGGTGTCATGCACCTTCGTTGGGTGGACGTGGGTCCTGCCGGCAGCTGGATGTTCCACTGCCACGTCAACGATCACATCGCGGCCGGCATGATGACGCTCTACGACGTCGTGCCCGCCAAGTGAGCACCCGGCGGTCGTCATATTGGCGGACTGCGTTCCGCAGCCATCAGCAGCAACCGTGAGCACGCTTGCGCCCCTATGGAGCCACTTCGACGTCTACGTCACAGCAGGAGTTACCAATCACCCCAGCCCACCGCACGCGCAGGTGACTCGGCGCGCGGGGCCGGGGTGGGGCTCTTGGGCGAGTTCCGCAGGCCCATCAGTTCTGGGCGGCGTCGCCCAACAGCGTCACTCGCCGAGGACTGTCTGAGCCCGAGAGCCCCACCCCGGCCCCGCGCGCCCCATCAGCCATCACGAGCCTGCCCACGACCTGCCGTTTGCGCGCGCCACCACACACGTTATCCTGTGGGTAACGCGGACGCGGCCGCTCGTTCGGAATGGTCTGAAACGCGGCATCCGTGTGGATGCGGGAGCTTCAAGCTCCCCCACCTTGGAACGCCCCTCTACTTTTCGCGGGCGCCGGCTGCGGCCGGGGGAGGATGCAGGACATGCACAGTACATATGGCCTCTCACGGAAGGGCACTACCGGGTAGGAACCCCCGTAGCCGCCGGGCAGCCTGCGGCTCTCGGCGCGACCGGGTTTCTACGCCACGGCCACTCCACACGAGAGGCCTCGAGGTGATGCGCGCACCTGTGGCGTGACGCGTGTGACGCATCACCACGAAACGGCGAGCCACCCGATGCGGGGGCTCGCCGTTTCTCTTTGAGC
>JADGRG010000586.1 GCA_017881145.1 Sandaracinaceae bacterium
ACGAACTTCCCGCTCGCCAAGAAGACGATGAACATCGTGCCCAACCAGAAACCCGGCAGGGAATAGAGCATGAAGAGAAAGACCGTCAGCACGCGGTCGCCG
The DNA here is from genome assembly GCA_017881145.1 of Sandaracinaceae bacterium. Taxonomy (GTDB): domain Bacteria; phylum Myxococcota_A; class Polyangia; order Polyangiales; family JAFGIB01; genus JADGRF01. Next base: position 103 of record JADGRG010000586.1, read on the forward strand.
AGGCTGTGCTGTTTGACGGCGGAATAGACACCCAGCGGAATCGAGATCAGATAAGCGAGCGCGATCGACACGAACGAGAGCAGAAGGGTAATGGGCAGCGCTTCACCGATCACCTCCGCGATGGGCCTGCCGTTCTGCCAACACGTGCCGAGGTCCAAGGTCGCAAGCCTGCGCACTAGGTGCCCGTATTGGACATACCAAGGCTTGTCCAAGTCGTAGAGGCGGCGCATCTGTTCCAGCGCCTCCTGCGAGATCTGCTGCCGGTGCATCGGATTCTGGAACTGCGCGGTGATCGGATCCGTGCCCGCCATCCGCATCAGCAGGAAGCACAGCAGCGTAATCCCGAAGAGCGTCGGCACCATCCAGAACAAACGTCGCAGCGCGTAGCTCAGCATCGCGTCACTTCGGGGCCTGGAAGCTCGGGTCGATCCACATCCGCTCGAACTGCCACCACATCAAGCTCTCGCGCGCGCCTTTGATCTTCTTGTGCAGGAGCGCGAGCTCCGGACGAACATACATGAATGTGTAAGGCTGCTCGTCCTGCAGGATGCCACCGAACTTACGGTAGAGCGCATCCCGCTCGCCCGCATCGAAGACCACTCGTGCATCTTCCAGCAGCTTGTCGACCGCGGGATTGCGATAGCTGATGTAGTTCGAGCCGCCCTTGATGCCGCTCGAATGCCAGATCTGCGTCGGCTCGTCGCGTGGTCCACCGGCCCAAAGCAACGTGCAGGCGTCGAAGCGGTGCTCCGAGAGGCGCTTGCTGAAGGCAGCCCACTCGACGCTCTGGATCTCCATCTCGATGCCGATGCGACTCAAGTCTTCCTTGAGCTTGGCGACCCAGTGGGCGGCTTCGCTCGCGCCCACCGGCAGCATGAACACGAAGCGAAACTCTACGCCCTGCCTATCGCGCACGCCGTCGCCGTTGCTGTCCTTCCAACCTGCTTCGTCCAGGAGCGTCTGCGCCGCACCGGGGTCATAAGGCAGCGGCTTCAGCTCGGCGTCGCACGCGGAGCTCGCCCAATAGAAGTGACAGGTGGTCGGCCTCGGCAAGCCGTAGAGCATCTTCTCGATGACGCCTGGCCTGTCGACCAGCATGGTGAGCGCTCGGCGCACGCGCTTGTCAGCGAAGAACGGACGCTCTTCGTTCCAGCCGATCCAGGCATAGTTCGCGGAGTAGAACTTCGAACGGTTCCACGCTTGCCGCAGCACCGGGCTGTCCATGTGGACCCACTGCTCGGTGGTGACTTGATCGACCATGTCGATGTCGCCGCGCTCGGCGAGCTGCAGCATGACGGTGTGATCGCTCTGGATGCGGAACACCAAGCGCTCTAGATAAGGCGCCTGGCCCCAATAGGCGTCGTTGCGCGCCAGCGCGATCTTCTGATTGCTCTGCCACGTTACGAACTTGAAAGGCCCGGTGCCGATCGGATTGCGGTTCAGGATATTGGTCGCAGCCTCGTTGTATTCGCGCCCTTTGAGCCTCGCGATGACGTGGGCCGGCTGGATCGGGATATCCGAAAGTGCATCGAGCGAAAGAAAGTAGGGACGCTTCCACTTGAACGTGACTGTGTAGTCGTCGTCCGCGCTGTAGCTCGCCAGCTCCTGCAGCGAGGAGCGCACGTGCACCGCCTTGGTGGTGGGGTCCCTTATCTTGTCGAGGGTCGCGATCACATCGCGCGCGGTGAAAGGCAAGCCGTCGTGCCAGACCACGCCCTTGCGCAGGTGAAAGGTGTAGGTCTTCCTGTCGGCGCTGATCTCCCACGTGGTGGCGAGCTCAGGCACGTAGCGGTAGTTAGGGTCGTCGAAGGGGTCGACGTTGATCAACCCTTCGTAGACGCGGTGGCGAGTGATCCACGAGGCGACGGCATCCGCGTCCACGCTTGGGTTGAGCGACGGTGGATCGGTCCGGATACCGACGACCAACTCGCCCCCCGAGTGCGGCTGCCCTTGCATCACGGAAGCTGGCAGCTTGCCCGCCAGCCATAGGTCGTCCGCGGCGGCCACACTCGCAGGTACCGCCGACGGCTCCGCTTTGGCGGCCCGAGCGCTTGCTGCCTCCGCTGCGGCTCGTGCGCGCTCCTGGTCCGTCTTGCCGCGCGTGCAGCCCACGGCGGCCACTGCACACAAGCAGGCCAGGCACAGAGCCGCTCGTACGCCAAGCCTACCCATGTCGCTACCAAGCCAACGCGATGCGTGCTTCATTCACCCTCCGAGCGCAGCGCCTGCTCGCGCAGCATATCGTCGCGCTCGCGCTTCTCCTTGGCTTCCACGGCTGCCACGAAAAGCCCGATGTATTCACCGGCGCTGGTGATCGCGAAGAACACGCTCAAGTAGAGCAGCGAGAGACCGACCGCGTTCAGATCCACCGCGGCCTTGTAGAAGCCCCAGTCGAGCACGTAGGTGTCGTGGAGGATCAGCGCCACCAGCGCGACCATCTGCACGGCGGTCTTGTCCTTGCCGCCGCGACTGGCTGCGATCACCACCCCTTCGCTGATTGCGATGGTGCGCAGCGCCGTGATCGAAAGCTCTCGCGCCGCGATGATGATCACCGGCCATGCCGGCACGTGCCCGATCTCGACCATCAGCACCAAAGTGGCGAGCACGATCAGTTTATCGGCGAGAGGGTCGAGGAACTTGCCCAGCACGCTAGTCAGGCCCATGCGTCGCGCGAGATAGCCGTCGACGAAGTCGGTCACGGCTGCGGCCGAGTAAGCCATGGTCGCCCAGAAGTTGGCCCAGCGTGTCTCTTGCCACATCAGCCAGAGCACGACCGGAATCATCACGACCCGCCCCATGGTGAGCAGGTTCGGAAGGTTCAGCGCGTCCTCGCTGAGCGTCCGGCGGCGTGCGGCTTTCTTGTCGTCTAGGGCCATGCTCGCGCTCTCTCGCGCTCCGAATAGTGGTCGACATCCCGGATGCGGGCAACGCCTGCGGCGACTTCCGCTGCCTTGGCCAACGACCTGCTACCATGGCACTTTCCGTGCCCCTTTACTTGGGCAGTGCTCCGACCGCGTGCGAAGTGCCCACACCGACATGACCACCTCGCCGCTTCCACCCTCTCCAGAAGCCCAGGCGGCCTCCGATGCAGGTCTTGCCCTGCTACCGCCGGCAACCCTACCCGTCGCCGATCCCACCGCGATGGCGCGGGGTCTGGTCCGCAAGGTGATGCTGGCCGCGCTCTTCGGCGGCCTCGTCTTCGCCGCGCTCGCGCTCTACGGGGATGTACACAAGCTGCGAGAGGCGGCGCAGAGCTTCGCACCACGCGCCGTGGCCCTCGGCTTTGCTTTGGCTGCCGGCAACTACGGCCTGCGCATCTGGCGCTGGCACTATTATCTGCGTTGCATCGGCGTCAGCGTGCCGCTCTTCGAGAGCTCCGTGGTCTTCCTCTCCGGCTTCGTGATGAGCGTCACGCCCGGCAAAGTGGGCGAGGTCTTCAAGTCGCTCTTGCTCTACGAGTCGCGCCAGATCTCCATCGTCCGCACCGCGCCGATCGTGATCGCCGAACGCCTGACCGATCTCGTGGCGCTGGTCTTGCTCACGGCCGTCGGCTCCCTCGCATTCGAGCATGGCATCGCCATCGCGGGCGCCGGTGCCGTGGTGGTCTTCGGCATGCTCGCGACCTTCGCCTATCGCCCGCTCGGAGAGCTCTGCCTCGGCGTGCTTTCACGGCTGCCGGTGCTCTCGAAGGTGAGCCCCAAGCTCCGCGAGGCTTACGAGACGCTCTTGACCATGCTGCGGCCGACGGCGCTCTTGGTTGGCACCTTCATCGCAGTGCTGGCGTGGGGCCTGGAGTGCGCAGCGCTCTACGCCATCGTGCACGGCTTTGCCGGCATCGTGCTGCCCTGGGACGCGGCCATCTTCGCGTATTCCGCATCCACCATCATCGGCGCTCTCGCGATGATGCCTGGCGGCCTCGGCGTCACCGAGGCGGGCATGACCGGCCTCTTGCAGAAGTTAGGTGGGCCTGCCATGCAACCGGCTGTTGCAACTGCAGCCACCATACTGGTGCGTCTGGCAACGCTCTGGTTTGCCGTCGCCATCGGCATGGTCGCCCTCGCCATCTACCGCTGGACCCGCCGCCGAGCGCAGAGCTCGTAGGAGACGCGATCCGCCGAGAGCCGCAGGCTGCTCGGCGGGTATGTGAACCACCTTCAGACGTTGACGAAGTCGATCGCTCGCGACAAGCGCGGGTCGCCGACTGCGATCAGCGGGTACTTGCGCATGGTGCGAAACACCGCTGTCAGGTAGATGCCGACGGTCGCCATGACACAGCCCGCCTCCATCCACATACCGGCGAACTGCACGGGCAGATACGGGCGATAGTAAGGCATCACCCAGTAGTACATCTCCAGCAGATGCATCCCGAGCAACCATGCAGCGGCAAAGCCGAGGGCGCGATGGTTGCGCTTGGCGTTGCGCGAAATGATTGCGTAGAAGGGCACGATGAACTTCAGCACCACGACCATCACGCTCAGCACCTGCCAGGAGGGAAGATCCCAGCGGCGGTGGTAGTAGATGGTCTCCTCCGGAATGGCGGCATACCAGATCAGCATGAACTCGCTGAACGAGATGTAAGCCCAGAACACCAGAAAGCCGAACATCAGCTTGCCGAGGTCGTGATAGTGCTCGGTATTGACCTCGTTGTGGATCAATCCGGCACGCTTCCAGCCGAGCGTGAGCAGAATCACCGACGCGAACGAGGTTACCGCGGAGCTGGCGAAGATCCGCACGCCGAACATGGTCGAGTACCAGCCCGGCTCCAGCGACATCACCCAGTCGAATCCCGCGAAAGTTAGCGAGAGCGCGAAGAGCATGGTCGCCACCGGCGCCATCCGCTGCAGCTTCACGGTCCACTGCTTGTCGCCGCTCGCATCCTGGGCCGTGGAATAGCCGAAGAGCCGCAGCCCGAGCCAGAGCCACACCAAGAAGTAGACACAAGCCCGCAAGCCGAAGAAGCCGTGATTCAAGAACGCGCCCTTCTTCTTCAGGGTCGCTTCCTCTATCAGTGCGTGCGGACCGTGCTCTTCTCCATTTTCTTCACCAGTCGACACGGCTTCGTGCCCGGCTTCGTGCCCGGCTTCGTGCGCGGTCGGCGCATGTTCCACTGCATGCTCCTGTGCCTGCGCCGCGCCACTCTTGTCAGCGCTCCACCACGGGTAGAGCGTCTTCAGGTTCGGCACGAGCGGTAGGAAGAGCAAGGGCAGCACGACGACACCGCTGATCAGGAACTCGGCCGAGCGACGCACGGACGCGCTCCAGCCGGCGCCGGTCAGGTGCTGAATCAGCACGAAGAACACCGACCCGAGCCAAAGCGTCATCACGGTGATGAAGCCGTAGAGATAGGAAAACGCGAAGCGCTCCGGTTGCAGAACCGCCCCCGCCAGCGCAGCCAGGCTGCCCAGCGCTCCGATGGCTGCGGAGATCTTCCACGCACCGCTCCAGCTAGAGCCTTCTGGGATCCGGTACTTCGTCGCATCGAGGGTGGTGTTGGCGTCGCTCACGTCACTGCTCCCCGGCCTGGCTGAGCTCTAGGGCTCGCACGTAGCTGACAATCGCCCAGCGGTCGCTGGCCGGAATCGAGTAGTTGTATGGAGGCATGTTACGCACGCCGTGCGTGATGGTCGCGTAGAGCTGACCATCAGGCATGTGCCGGATGCGGTCGTCGTTCAGGTTCGTCGGCGCCACCATGCCAGAGTTGTTCTTCTGCGAGAGCACGAACACAGTGCCCTTGCCCGTGCCAGCTCGGTCGTGGCAAGGCACGCAGTAGATGTTGAAGCGCTGCTCACCGCGCGCGATCGCGCCATCGAGGCCGCCGAGCTGACCGATCACGGAGTCTGGCGTGCGCATCACGTAGCCGCTGCCGTCAGCGAGCTCGCCGTCCGCAAGCTCCGAGCTTGGCTCCATCTCGCGCGCAAAGGTGTGCGCGACCGGCTTCCGCATCGACCTGTGGTCGGCGAAGAAGTCGCTCCTCGATTGCGGGTTGTAGCGCTGCTGGTGAAACATGTTCCGGATCGGAACGATGGGCGATTCCGCCGAAGTCTCGCCGCGGCAGGCCGCCGCAACCAGACCAAGGCTGAGAGCCGCAAAGCAACGAAGCAGGTTAGTCACGCGACTTCCTCCTCGACGAGCTCGATGTGCGTCGGGTGCAGCGCTTCGAGCAACTCACGCGTCTTCTGGGTGTCGAAGTTCTTGTCTTCCACCTCGATCGACACGAAGAATTTATCGTGCGAGAAGGCTTCGAAACGGTCGGAGTAGAACACCGGGTGGTGGTGCTTGGGGAGCTCGTTGAGACCGAACATGCCGAACACGGCCCCGAAGGACGCGAGCAGCACAGTCAGCTCGAACATGATGGGAACCATCGAGGCAATCGCGTCGGGCGGCTTGCCACCGATCACGAGCGGATAGTCGTAGCCGTTCATCCACTGGATCATGGTCACCGCAGCGGTTACGCCGGTGAGACCGCAGGCCAGCACGATCCAGCCCAGGCGCGAGTCGGACAACCCCATCGCACTGTCCATACCGTGAACCGGATACGGCGTGTGGACGTCCCAGTTCTTGTAGCCGGCATCGCGGACTTTCTCCGCCGCGTGAATGATCGCGTCGGGCGAGTCGAACTCCGCAAGATACAAGACCGGACGCTTCTGCTTCTCTTTCTCTGCGTCGCTCATCTTAGGCCTCCTTTACTGCGAGGGTGCCAGAGGCCGGCTCGTCGTGCGCGTCGTGCGAGTCGTGTGCATGATGCGTTGGCTGAGCTCCCGGCAGTGCCGCCTTCACCTCGAACATCGCGATCATCGGAATCCACCGCAGGAAGAGCGAGAAGAGGGTGAAGAAGAGGCCGAGCGAACCGACGTAGCAGCCGATGTCGACCAGCGTCGGGCTGAACATGCCCCACGACGAGGGCAAGTAGTCGCGATGCAGCGACGTCACGATGATGACGAAGCGCTCGAACCACATACCGATATTGATCACGATCGAGACTGCGAACATCACCGGGATGCTGGTGCGCAGTCGCTTGAACCAGAAGAGCTGGGGTGAGATCACGTTGCAGGTGACCATCGTCCAGTACGCCCACCAGTAAGGGCCGGTCGCGCGGTTGATGAAGACGTAGCGCTCGTATTCGTTTCCCGAATACCAAGCGATGAAGAACTCCATCGAGTACGCGTAACCGACGATGGTGCCGGTCGCCAACGTGATCTTACACATGCAGTCGATGTGATACTGCGTGATGAGATCCTCGAGGCCGTAGATCGCGCGCAACG
>JADGRG010000587.1 GCA_017881145.1 Sandaracinaceae bacterium
GTCGAGGGGCGCGTGCGTGTCGCGGTCGTGGAAGGCAAAGTTCGTGTAACGGCGATCGATGGCGTGCATATGGTGGGCGCTGGCGAGACGCGCTGGTTCGATGAAGTCGGCGCCGAAGCTGTCGAGGAAGAGCCTGCGCTGGATGCCCGCGCTCCGCGTCGCGCAGACCAGAAGGCGAGTCGCGCACGTGGTGTTGGGCTGGGCGTACGTGCGTCGAGTCGGCTGGCAGACGGGGATGGGGCGCGGGCTTCTACGTCGTGGCGCTCCTTGACCCAAGCCGGAGACTACGACGCAGCCTACCGTGCGCTCTCGCAAGGCTCGGCTGTGGAGAACGATCCTGCAGCGTTGATGGATGCCGCCGACGCTTCCCGTTTGAGTGGCCATGCAGAAGTTGCTGTGACTTACTTGCGGCGCGTGGTGCGGGAGCATGGTGGCAGTCCCGTGGCACCACTGGCGGCCTTTACGCTCGGTCGCGTGCTGCTGGAGCGCCTGGGGCAGCCGTCAGAGGCGGCCGAGTCGTTTGCGCATGCACGCACCCTTGCGCCCCATGGCTCGCTGGCCCAGGATGCGCTGGCCCGCGAGGTCGAAGCCCTCTCCAAGGCTGGCCAAGCGCACGAGGCATACCTGCGCGCGCGCCAATATCAGCAGCAATACCCGGCTGGCCGACGCTTGCGCGCGGTGCAGCTCTACGGCGGCCTCGAATAGGCCCCGCTAGAGCGGTGCGTGCGGGTTGGTGCGGGCTCGGGACAGCCCGAGGAGCGAACACGAGTTGGGTTGGTGCAGCGCTCACGCTAACCTGCACTCGTGGTGCGCGCGCAAGAGCCAGGCACATTTCGGGTCGGCCGGCGTCTGGCGCAGCTGGCGTGCCTGGCATGGCTCTGGTCGAGCCTGGCGCTGGCGCAGCCGCAGGGCGACGAGCCCGGGGGAGTGTCCACTTCGATCGATCCTTGCGTGCCGGTGGATGTCGGGCAATTCCAGCGCGTGCTCGCGCTCGAGCTCGGGACTTCCATCGACTACCGGACCACTGCTGCGGCTGAGCCGGGCTTGACCTGGGTGCATCTGTCTTGCACGGATGCGGGGATCGAGTTGCGCCTCGAGGATGGCGTGACCCGCAAGTCCATGTCGCGTGTGCTGGACCTCTCGCGCGTCGAGCCCGGCTCGCGCACGCGGCTCTTGGCGCTGGCGGTGGCCGAGTTCGTGGTGGCAAGTTGGGTCGAGCTCCGGATTGTTGCCCAGCCGGCGATCCAAGCCGTCGGTCCGCCGCCCAGCCAGCGCGTGCTCCAGCGTGTGCAGGCCGTCGTCCAGAAGCGAACGCCCGTCATCGCCGAAGCTAGTGAGCGTGCGCTTCGTGCACCCATCGATGGCGCCTGGGAGGTCTCGACGCTCTTTCATTTGGAAGTCTGGTCGAGCGATCTCGGGCTGATGCCTGCGGTCGCGGTGCGCGTCGGGCAGAGGCCGGCGGACAAGCTGGCGTTCACGTTCGGCGCCGATCTCGGTGTGACGCGCGTATCGGTCGCCGAAGGGCAAGTCGCGCTGGGGTTGACCTCGGCGATGGGTGCGCTGCTCTACGCCGCTCGCGCTGGGCGCACTGATTTCTACGCCGGAGGGGGAGGGCGTTTCGGCTTCGTCCACATGGCGGGTGTGTCAGCCGACCAGCGTGTCCAGGGCCGCTCCTTCACCGCGCCCTATGGAGGGTTCCTGATGCTCGGGCGCGTCGCCTACCGCGTCACCAGCGCCTTCCATCTGCTTGCCGAGCTCGAAGCTGGCCTTGTGACCTTGCCGGCGCAAGGTCGCTCCGGCTCCAAGCTGGTGGTCACGCTCGACGGGGCATGGCTCTCCGCAGGCGTCGGCCTGGGATGGTCCTTCTAGAGACGCAATACCCCACGCCACCGCCGCCTGCGGAACGGGCCGCCGCCTATCGGTCTTCGCTCGCTCAGTGCCCGGTGCCGGCTGAGCCGCTGCCCGCGCCGCCACCGGCGGTGCCGACGCACATGCTCGTGTCGAAGGTGCAAGCGGTCTTGTCACACGAGAGCGTGCCGCTCGCGTAGCCGAGCGTGCTGCATTTCATTCCGGCTAGGTCCGTGGGCTCGCATTGCTCGCCGGTCTGGCGCACGCCATCGCCGCACTTGCTGCCGCCCGTCCCTGCTGCGGAGCTGCCTGCCGCGGAGCTGCCTGCCGTGGAGTTGCCTGTGCCGAGCGTATTGCCACCGCCGGGGCTAGCGGTACTGCCACCTGCTCCTTGGTTGCTGTACGGATTGCCCGCGGAACCACCGGTACCCGAGCCAGTCAGCGCTGGACTATTGCCGCAAGCCACGAGGATCCCTGCCGCAACCAACATCAATCCCAGCCAACGCAACTTCTGCACTTCGACCTCCGTGTTGCGCGAGCTTGTCAGCGCAGTCAGCGCAGTGAATCCACGTTCCCAGCCCCAAGGTGACAGAAACCGGGCAAAATGGGTCAGGCTCGCGTTCGATGGCAGTGTTTGTATCGGAGAAGCTGACACTCAGCAACACAGGGTGATCCGCGCCGCCGACTCAGGCAGGGCGATGCTGCTCAGCTTCCGCGCGAAAGGGTCTTCACCGCACGAAGAGTCGGGGATCGTCAGGGCGCACGTCGATGTGGAAGTGGTCGCGATGCCCGACGTTGTAGTTCGGCGTCAGCACCGACGAGAAGCGGTGGGTCGCGGCCAGATCGCAGGCGATGCCGACCAGCTCTCGGGCCTTGCCGGTCCGGGGCGGAGGCGCGCTGCAGGTTTCGTGATCGTGGTCGATGACGAAGTCCGTCTTGACCGTGAGCGAGCCTTCAGTGCCATCGAAGCGTGACATGTCGAGGGCGAGACCGAGGGTGTGGAAGCTTGGGAACGGATGATCTCGGTAGGCACTCAGCACATACACAGTGTGGATGCGGTGTTGCTTCATCACGCGAGCGACGTCGACGAGCCGGGCCGCCAGCTCGCACGACACGACGCCGCCAGGCGAAGCATGCATGAAGACGAAGGTCACTCCTGCAACGGGCGCGGTCAGATGCACTGGCGCCGGGACCGGCGTGGGCAGCGCGCCGTCGTAGATCTTCACATGCACGTCGAGCTGCGTGAGGTCCGCCAGGCAGCTGGAATTGTCGCGGACCGACCACAGACTTGCTTCGTCGAGCTGCCAGGTCGCGCCCGGAATCTTCCCGCGGTAGTTGGTGAAGGTCTGAACGCGGCGCGCGATCTCGCGTGCGGCCTTGCCAGCCTGGGTGGTTTCGCTGGCCGCGTAGTGTAGGGGTGGTGGCGGCAACGAGGGCGCACGCGCGACCGGTAACTTCGACTTCGAGACGTCGTGCTCGGCGCTCTCTGGATCGTTGCCTTCGGGCACTTCCTTTGCTCGGGTCGTCTGCTTCGGCGTGGAGCGCGCGGCCGGCGCGTGCTCTGCCTGTCGGGGATCGAGTTGCCAGTGCGCGTCGAAGTAGCCGAGCAGTGGCGGTGCTGATCTTTCCGAGAACAAAAGGCGCTCGCGGGTCTGCGTAGTCTTTTCGTCATACACGACGTAGTCGGGCAGGAAGTCCGGTAGGTTGTTGCCGGAGCTGACTCCCGCTAGCGTGGGCGCAGCCTGCACAATCACGTAGCGCGCGGGTGCCAGCGGGTTCGGATAGATGAACTTCGTGCCGATACCCTTCGCAGTGAAGCGCTGGGTGCCCACCACGACAGCGTCCCCTTCGATGCGGATCGGCAGCCGTGCCTCGATGCGCGAGAGCACGCGGTTGGCGCCCTTGGTGCCATAGAGCACCAGGTGGTTGCGCCGCATCAGGTCATCACTGACCTCGGTGTCTGCGACCACCCGTTGATTGACGCGCCAGAGCCAGAGCGGCCAGCCTCTGGCACCGCGCTCGGCGGCCTTGCGCAGCGCATCGGTGTCACCAGGGTTCTGGGTTCCGTAGACGTGCACCATCGAGTCGAAATACGCGTCGGTCAGCGGGCCAGAGCTGCCGGGCGCTTTCACCAGCGCACCGGCTGGTGCAGTCGCGGCACCGAGCTTCCACCGGCCATTGTCGCGCACCAGTGACGCACTCTGGCCGAGGGTGTTTCGATCGCCGTCGTAGACGACCTGCCCATCGACTTCGATGTCCACGTGCGTGCCGGTGGGAAGCGGCGCATCGCGCAGCTCCAGCGACAGCCCGAGCGTATTCTTGGTCTCTACGCGCAGCCGGTCCGCGTCCACCACCGCGCGCACGCGCGCCAGCTGCGGCACCGTTTCGATGCGGGTCACCGTCACCCAGTGCTGCTGGTTGGCGCGATAGTCCCCGGTGACGACCCGCACTTCCTTGGGATGGCGGTTGCGCACAACCTTTTCGAGGTCTCGGTAGATGAGGCCGTGGCGATGCACGAGGTAGAGCAGGTCGTGCCCAGCATCGAACCAATGCTCCTTGAAGGGCACGCCAAGCGTCTTGATGTGCTTGGTGAATGCTTCGACGTAGGCGGGCCGCATCGGGCCCGGGTCCACGCGGCCGTGGTAGTAGCGAAAGTCGGTGTTGATGGCGTTCTCGGCCAGCGACATGCCGGAGAGCGGCTGCAGCTCCGCGGTCTGCAGCGGATCGAGCTTGCCGCCGGCATATTGCAGCCAGCTCGGCGCACCGGAGATCGCGAGCACCGCGCTGAAGCGAGACGCGTAGCGCATGCCCATGTTGTAGGCACCGACGCCGCCGTTGGAGAGGCCGCAGAGCACCACGCGGTCTTGGTCGACGTGATAGTGGCGCTGCACGTCGGCCATCACGTCGAGCACATCCTGCTCGCCCATGAAACGCCACATCACCTGACCGAAGCCGTCGGGCGCCACCACGATCCAATCCGGTGTCCAGCGCGGTGTGAAGTCGTCCCAGAGGTGCTGGTCGTACAACTTCCAGTTCATGTTGTTGCCGAGGACGACGCCGAGGAAGAGGTTGCCGTTCGCGGATCCGCCGTGCAGTACCAGCATCAGCGGGTAGGCGCGCTTGGGGTCGTAGTCTTTCGGGATGTAGAGAGCGTAGCCCTGTCGCACGCTGGAGATGCTCGACGTGTAGCCGCGCATCAGGATTTTGCCGCGCTCAGCGACGCTCGGATCGCTGCCGGTCTTGGCGACTCGCAGGAAGTCCGCTGCGCGTTTGCGGAAGGCGTCAGCTTGTGGCGGGTAGGTGTGCTCGATGCGGTCGGCGACGTCGAGCTGATAGGCGATGGTCTCGAGTGCTCCGGCGCCAAGCTTGCCCGCAGAGCGCAACGCTTCGAGGTCGGCACGTAGAGACGCGGGCGTGGCGTCGGCGGACGCTGCGGCTGGTGTTGCCAAGAGGCATGCCGCCAGCAGGCAGGTGATGCAGGCGGTGCGTTTGCGGGGCTTATTCATGGTGCGGTCACGCGCATCATGTAGCGCGGCGCGTCTGTCGTGAAAACTTTCGGTTGCGAGCTTCGCGTGCGTCCGAGTGGGGTTTTGTGGCAGACTCGCCGGCCTTGAGACCCGCGCCGCCCGGCGCGCATCCGTGGGTGGCAGGGGAAAGGTGACCGGTATGGGCATGCGCGTTGAGACCGACTCCATGGGCCCGCTCGAAGTGCCGAGCGAGTGCTACTACGGAGCTCAGACCGCCCGTTCCATGATCCACTTCAAGATCGGCTGGGAGCGCATGCCCCGCGAGATCGTGAAGGCGTTTGGCATCCTCAAGAAGGGTGCTGCCGTGGCGAACTGCGAGCTCGGCATGCTGGACGCCAAGATTGCGGAACTGGTTTGTCAGGCTGCGGACGAGGTGATCGGGGGTCAGCTCGACGAGCACTTCCCTCTTTTGGTCTGGCAGACCGGCTCGGGCACGCACTCGAACATGAACGTCAACGAGGTCATCTCCAACCGCGCGATCCAGCTCGCTGGTGGAGTGCTGGGCTCGAAGAAGCCCGTTCACCCGAACGATCACGTCAACCAGTCTCAGTCCAGCAACGATACGTTTCCGACAGCCATGCACATCGCGGCCGTGATGGGCGTGGAATCGCACCTCTTGCCGCGCCTGAAGCATCTGCGCGACACACTCGCCAGGAAGAGCGAGCACTTCATGGACATCGTCAAGATTGGCCGCAC
>JADGRG010000588.1 GCA_017881145.1 Sandaracinaceae bacterium
AAGCCGTGCACTGGGAACGTGGGCACTGAGGTATTAGAACGCTGAGCTGTTGCAGTGTTGAAGCAGGGCTTGGTTTATCCTATTAGGATACAATGTTGAGTATAGATTTCTAAGTATATTCACATAGATAACCAACACATACCAATCCCAGAATACCCACTCAACATCGTGTCCCAACTGAAGAAAAGAAGGCTGCAGAGGCACTCGATTATCACACGGAACGAACGCACATCACCTCAGCTGCTTCAGGCACGAGCGCAGCTCACAGATTGACACTGTCCTTCGACTTGCTCAGCCCCGCTTCAGCCTTGGCCAACCCAGTGCTCTGCGACTGCCTTGCTGGGGCGTTCACGTCGGGCCGCATCGCCACCATCGGCGTCGCTATCGCGGAACCCGCTTGTGTCCGGCGACGCTCCGACTGCAGAGAACGGCACCGCATGGCCCAGTTGTCCCGGCCGCCAAAAGTCGCGACGTCGCGACTTTCCCAGCGGTGAGCGTGGCCGCACCTCACCTGGTCAACAAGCCGGCGGCCAGTTCTCCAAGAAGCCGTACTCCGCCAACAGCTGCGCCGCCATCTTCCCCTGCGCGAGCGCCATGCCGTCGATGCGTCCGGCGATGGTGGCAATCTCGATCGCGGTCTGCTCGTCGCCGACCGCAACACGATCTCCATTGAGCATCATCTGGACGAGCTCCGTTGCCGTTGGCGGCGGGTCCATCTGCTGCGCTACCTCATCGATGACCTCGAGCGCGTAGTCCAGGAACGCCCGCATCTCTGCGACCTCGCTGGTGCTCGTGCCGTCCACGTCTCGTCCCTCCTGCGTGTTGGTCATCGATACAACCCGCATCGGGGCAGCCGTCGACTGTCCGATCGGACACTCGGATTCCGTACCGGCGGCGATCGAGCCTGAGGTCACTGCTGACGGCACTCGCGAGCTTGGAACCCTTCGGCCGGCCCGGCTTGCCCTTGGCCTTCTTGCCGCCCTTGGCTGCACTGCGGACCGCGTACACAAGTCCAGCGCTGAGCTTCAAGCCTTCCCGCCGGGACGGCAGCGATGCGGCTCCGCTGAGCCCACTTCACGCGGCGGGCGCCGCAGACGACCTACAGGACGGACACCAAAGCGATGCAACGGGCGACATCCTCAAGTGCAAGGCGTGCCCGAAATGCGTAGCTCAGTCTGAGGCGGTTTGCATTCACCGCACTGCCCGAGCGCCATGGGCGCTGCCTACCACGCCGCCTTCCCCCGCACGGTCCGGTCTGACCGCATCGCCCACTGGACCAAGCCGATGACCTTGACCGTGGCTCTGCGGGTGCGGCACGATCCGCCGCATGCCAAAAAAAGCATCCAAGAAATCAACCCCATCGCTGTCAGACTTCGTGCGAAGCATGCCCAACGCTACGGCGGGTGAAGTCGTGAAGGCTGCCCAAGCCAAGGGGCTCAAGCTGCAAGCCGGCCTTGTGTACGCCGTGAGGTCTGCTGCGAAGGCGAAGGGCTCGAAAGCCAAGGGAGGGCGGCCGAAGGGCTCGAAGAACGCACCCAGGGCTCTTGCAGCTAGGGGCATCAAGTTGATGGCCGACGAATGGGCGGTGTTGCATCGCTTGGCCATGCGGCACGGCCTAGCGAAGGTCGAAGCGTACGTGCAGGAGCTGAAGAAGTCTGTGGGGCTTTAATGACTCTTGAAGGCAAGAGTGGAGCAGTTAGTCTTGAACAGGCGTTGGCGGGGCGGCTTGCCGCCATCGTGATCGTCCAGGATGGGAAGCGAGTTCCACGGGGGGGCTCTGGAGCCATACATACAAGCGATACTCATCTTGGCGAGAGAGCACAACAGCCGCGAGCAGGGGCGGCTTCGCCATAAACTTGAAACCGAGTTCTCCGCCACTGTAGGCGTAGACCCAGTGGAGCTGCGAACCCTTTTAGACAAGATCTTCCTGGTCTGAAGATCCGAACTTGGTTGTAAACCGTGAAGATCAGCGATGCTTAGAAAAGCCGAAGCCAAGAAGCCCTCCGCCAAGAAGAGCGGCCCGAACCTCTCAGACTTCGTGCGGTCCATGCCCAACGCCAAGGCTGGCGAAGTTGTCGAGGCTGCGAAGAAGCAAACGTGGTCTTATGGCCCGAGCCATGAGTGACATCGCGGACCAGGTGAAGGACGCAGTAGAAGTCGGAGGCGAGTCGAGGCTGAACACTGCAATTGCGGTGCTCGTCTCGATAACCGCATCTTGAGGATCACGATCACTGGAACGATCGCAATCTCCAGTGTGTGCGTGTTGTCCAACGCAAATCGCTGTGTGTGCTTCAAGAGCAAGTCGAAGCTCTGCAGCTCCATGACGTGCCCACCCTCCGGCCATTCGAGCTTCCTGCTCGCGAAGTCTTCGCGCGTGACTGGCAAGATGTCCAACGCAACACCGGTGGAGCTGAACCACCGGTGCTCCTGTTTCTCGTGGCGCCGAAACCCAAGCTTGTGCAGGGCGGCCTGCGTCGAGGCGATGTCGGCAACGACCGTCAGGTCGATGTCGTTGGTGCGACGCCATGTCATCGAGACATGACAGCCGAGCGCCGCCGCGCCGATGAGCACGAGCTTACGATCCGCCCACGCGCTTGCCAGCTCCACGAGCACCTGCGTCTGCTCCAGCGTGAACGGCGAGCTCATGCGTAGTGCTCCGGCGGAAACCAGCGCTCGAGAATCTCCTGCGCTGTTTCACGCGCGCGCTCTTCCCCTTCCAGGATCAACTCGGCGTATACGAGCAACGGGTGCACCGTGTCGTCGGTCGCGCCACGCGTCGCAGTCGGACCTGGGAACCGCACGATCTCAAGTGGGCCGTTACGGTCGGGGATCGCCTTGAGGCGCTTGAGGAACTCGGGAGAGAGCTGTTCGATGTGAAGTATCGTGCGGGCACCGCGGTAGTGACGCGTGAGGCGCATCGCGGCGGCGCCCCCACCCCACAGAGCGCCGTCGGTCTTGCGCAGCACCTTTCCGATGCTGACCTCGAGCTCGTCCGGGTTTGATGCAGGCGTGCGGTAGCGGCCCAGCATGAGCTGCGGCCTCAACGTCGTGGCATAGCCGGCGATGAAGAGGTCGATGGCTTTGGGAGCGTTGCGTTGCACCCAGCCGAAGCGCTGCTCGTTGGCGTAGAGAAACCGGAGAGCCTCGAGCCTGGGACGAATGTCGAAGGCCGCTTGCCGGCTCACGCCAGCTGCTTCGGCCAGCGCGCGCACCGGCGCGCCCGCGAGCTTCGGATCAGCGAGGAGAGCAAAGAGCGCGCGGTACGCGGGCGCTCGCAATGCCTTCTCAGCTGGTGCACGGCGTTCCCCTCGCTTGCCCTGGATGCGCGCAACGTGGTGTCCGGCCAGGTTCACGTAGCAGTTGCCGGCACGATCCACGAAGCCAAGCCCACCCTCTTCGAGTCGATCTCCCAGCTGCTGGCTGATCGCGGGCGCGAACAGCAGGTGATCGCGTGCCTTGCCGACAGTGCCTGCCCAACGCTCGATGACCTCGGGCGACACGTGGCTGGTCTTCAGCTCAACATGCATGTGCGTCTCTCCGGCGGCAGTGCGCACGACCAACTCGTAGTCTGCCAGACGGCGCCCGCCCCGGACCGCAGACAGCACCCGGACGCCGCGCACGAACGGCAACGCTCGCAAGTGGTCGATGTAGGGCTTGAGGTCGGCGACGTCCACGTCACTTACTATGCTCTGTCATTTAGTAAATGACAACGCTGCAGGAATGACGGTGCCGCACGGCCAACGGGTCCGTAGACCAGTACTCGCCTTCCGCTGTAAGTGGCTGATAACACTCGAGATCAGGGCTCGAGCACCCAGCATCGACGCTGTGTGCTCGAGCAGCTGGTGCAGCTGCCCACGCCACGCCTCGCCTGGCACGCGGAACTGGTGCGCAAGGCGCACCAGGCATGTCGCGAACGTTCTTTAGTTATTGAACACTTACCCGCCGGCGCAGTCCCCTCGCCATGTTCGAGTCGGTGGACTTCCCGCAAGAGCACGTGCCAACCCCCTGTTGCAGATGACGTCTGCAGAACGATCACTCCGTACCAGTCGCTGTAAGTGGTTGATAACAGTTGACAACAACGAATGCGTGACATGCAACGATTCTCGACCGAGTTATTTGGATCTGAAGGGGCATCTCGCGCGCGCGTCATGCGCGCGAGACCCGGTGATTGACCGCCATGTTGTGTCAGGTCGAGGACATCACCCCGACGTGAATACCCTGACAAAGACTCCCTGAGCCACCAGGACGCCTTCCGAGCAGTGGCGTGCTTGGTCCGGCTGTCTGCCTTTGCGGAACGCCTCCTGGAGGCGCTCCGGGGCCCCGGCGCCTGC
>JADGRG010000589.1 GCA_017881145.1 Sandaracinaceae bacterium
AGGCGCAGGCGTTGGCGCCAGCGCTTCGGAAGTGGCAGCGGCGCTCGGAGGTCGCTCCTCCTTCTGGTTGCAGGCGACGAGCGCGAACGCAGACAGCGCAGACAACGTAGACAAGAAGATGGTCGTCTTTACGTAACGTGGTGCGTGCATGGTGTCCTCCAAGGCTCGCCGCAGCCGGCTGCAGCTGATCGGCCCGCCCAATATACACGCTTCGCAGACCCGCATATGACCAGGCCTAGCCGGAGTGCTCCTCGCGTGCGTTCTCCTCTTGACACGGGCTGAAGCCTCGCCGAGAGTCGGGGCTCCATCGCCACGGGGGCGGGGCCTGCAGCGTTACATTGCTGTGTTGCCGACACTCCGTGGACGAGACGGAAAGGATCTTCCGATGCTACTTCGAACCACCACCTTTCGGATGAGCATGGCCGCTTCGCTCATGGTGATGGCCAGCGGGTGTGCCGGGCCGCTCATCGTGTCGGCTGCGCAGTCGCGCGGCGACGACGTGAAGTTCGCCTACACACGCGCGGGCAGCGGGCAGCAAGGCATCGTCGACTGCAAGGTGCCGGCCAGCGGCGACATCCAGGAATGCCGTCACATGAAGATCAACTTCCAGGAGTGAGGAGAGCACCATGACGCGACTCACACGCCTTATCGCTCCCTTGGTTTTGATCAGCGCTCTGCTCTGCATGAGCGGCTGCTTCTCGCGCCAACTGGTGCGTTTCTCGAGCCACCCGCAGAAGTCCGTGGTCCTGCTCGAGACCATCGACTCCACCCATTACGTGTTCTGGTCTGCCCATGAACGCGTCTTCTGGAGCTGCGCGGAGCACGACACCACGCTCGAGTGCTCGCGTCGTTGTGGCAAGAGCACCGATCTGCGCTGCCCCGAGCTGTCGATCTTCCAGGACGCTGTCGGCACCAACGTGCGCTAGGAGAGTAAGATGCGAAACAAGAGCTTCGCGTTGGGACTGGTAGTGGGCTTGTTCTTGGTCTGTGGCTGTGCGCCGCAGCAGGTACTGATCGCTCAGGGCTTCGCTGGCGAGCGCGTGGTGCGCTACACCATCCAGAAGAACGCTCAGGGCGACGAGAAATCCGGCGATCTCTTCGATCTGCGGGTGCGTCTGTGCAACCAAGGCGATGACGGCTCCGACTCCAACTGCCAAGACACGGTGGTGTTGGAGAACGTCAAGCCGCAGTCGGTCTACTGATAGGAGCAGAGCGCCATGCAAAAGAGGATAGCCTTCTCGTTCTTGTTCGCGGGTGTTCTGGCCTCGGGTGGTTGCGCGCAGACGTCGCGCTACGTCACCGCCGAACACTGGCACGACGACAACAATGTCTTCATCGCTTACAGCGAATATACGAAGACCAACTTCGTGGTCGCGAGCACGGGTCGATCCACGGCTCACGTCATGCTCTGTCGCGTGCAAGCCGACAACAAAGCCGATTGCCGCCCGCAGACCGCCGTCGATCGTCTGCTCAATCCGGACGAGAAGATCGCCGATCCGGCTCCAGCCGCAGAAGCGGCGCCTGCCGAGTCGCCGAGCGGCGAACCACAGAGCTGAAGAGAGCGCGCAAGCCGCGGATGCGGGCAAATGGCCACTACCGTGACGGTGGCTTGCGCGCAATGAAGAGGTAGTTGAAGCCGCGCAGGAAGAAGTTCTGCTCCTCGGCGGCCTTGTGATAGTTGCCCATCTCGAGCGTGCGGTTGTGCCGCACCACGGCGATGGTGTCGATCGGCTCGAAGACCTGCGCGAGCTGGTCGAAGAGCGCAAAGCCGACCGGCGCAAAGCCTTCTTGCTTGTTGAAGAAGTCGCAGACGTAAAGCCCGAACACACCGCCGGGCGCGAGCACGCGGCTGGCTTCCCGCAACACACGACCCAGCTCGCGGAAGTAGCGCGGGTCGAAAGGGCTCAGCTTGCCGATGCAGGCCGGATCATCGGAGTAGTCGATGTGATCGCCGTAAGGTGGATCGACGAACACCAGCTGCGCCTCGCCGTCGCGCAGCGGCAGCTTGCGTGCATCCGCGCGTTCGATGTCGCTGCGATAGGGCGCAAGGTCGAAGCCGCGGCCCTTGCGCTTTTCATCGCGCGCCACATCCAGCGTGGTACCCGACCCGCACATCGGATCAACCACCAAATCGCCGGGCTTGGTGTAACGCTGCACCAAGTTCCAGATCACGTATGACGGCGTGGCGCCGACATAGCGCTTGTCGCCCTGCTCGCGCTGGCCGTAGTGCTGCGACGGATACTCCCAGAGCGTGGTGGTCTGCACGCGCAACGGCGGCTTGCTCGGTCGCTCGAAGTTGCGGCCGGCCGGGCGCGTATCGCCACCTGGCCGAGACACCCGGGGGCCGCGCACGGCACCGCGCGGCGGGTGGCGTGGCTCTCTGCTGCTGGGGGCGGCGGCGGGTCCGGGCTTGCGCGGTGGTCTTGGCATCGTTTTCGGGGCACGGCACTGGGGCGCAGCCGGGATAGTGGGACAGCGGCCGCGCACGATCAAGGTTGGCCTGCTGGCAGATGCTGCGGTCGGAGGCTGGTCGCCGGAGCTCTGGCGCCTCTCACACCAGGCACGCCAGAGCTTCCGCGGCGCTCGCGACCAGGACACGTTGCTCGCCGACCTCGTGGTGTAACCAGGTGTTCTTGGCGGCGATGACTTGCATGGCTGCGGTGCCGGGCATGTAGCGCAGGAACTTGCGGAAGTGGGGCGACGGGTACACGTTGAGGCGTGCGCTGCCGGTGACGAGCAAGTCCATCTCGGCTTCTTTGGTGTCGAAGAGGCCTTTGAGAGTGCGCTTCCAGCCTCGCGCCTTGTGCATTTCGTCGAGCACCACCAGAGGCACTACCAGTGAGCGCGGGCGTATGCCGCCGTCAGCAACGTCTCACTTGGGTCGGCTCACCATAAACGGCGGGCGCATCTCGGCGTCGCCCATGTCTGCCGCGCTGTAGTAGTCGACCACGAGCTTCTGCGCTCCGTCGCGCGTGTAGACGTCGGCGCTGGGCGTCTCGATCATGCCGGCGATCACGGCTGCAACTTCCTCGGCGGTCTGCGAGTTGGGCAACTTGCGCGAATCGACACCACCGTGCAGCGAGTTCAGGCCGAAATCCGTGGCGACGACGCCGGGATGGACAGTGCAGACCTGGATGCCTGGATAGTCGGCTCGCAGCTCCATGCGCAGGTTCGCAGTCAACGAGTTCAGCGCGTGCTTGGAGGCGCAATAGGCCGAGCGGAACGGGGCGAAGGGCACGCGGCCGAGCATGGACGAGACGTTGATGATCTGGCCCCGACCGCGCTCCTTGAAATGCGGCAACACCGACTGCATGCCGTAGAGCACGGACTTCACGTTCACCAGCATCATGTCGTCGAGGTCTTGGTCGCTGAGCTCCGAGACGTTGCGGGTGATGCCGCGGCCGGCGTTGTTCACCCAGACATCGATCTTCGTGTGACGCGCCAATGCGACTTCTACGGCGCGCTCCACCTGGTTGCGACGCGTGACATCGGTGACGATCGACACGGCGTTTACGCCGCAACGCGAAGCAACCTGTTCCAGCTCGATCTTGCGACGAGCCAGGAGCAAAGGACGCGCTCCACGGCTTGCGACCAGCTCTGCCAGTGCTGCGCCGATGCCGGCGCTCGCGCCCGTGATGACAATCACCTTGTCCTGCATGCCCAAGTTTCGCTTGGAGCATGGACGTCTGCAACGGTCGTCCTCGGCCCGAAGTGCTGCCAGCCTAGCCGCCCTGCCGAGCGCTGCGTTGCGCGCCCCGTGCACCAGCCCTTGCGGTCACCGCCCGTGCGTTTGAGCCGGCAGGTGCGTGAGCGTCCCCGGCGGGTGCGGATTTCTCCCCACGCTAGAAGTCGCGACGCTGGTCTCAACCCACCACGGATTGACCGGCGCGGGTCAAGCAGCCCAGCGGTCGATCATGGTCTCGATCTCGGCAGGTACGACTCCGAGGGCCCTGACCTCGAGCCCAATGCCGTGCTCTTCTAGCGCGAAGGGATCAGCGAAAACCCTCACGCCTTCACGCAAAAGCGGCGCCAGCCAGTAGTCACCGACCTCGGGGCGCACCGCGCTCACGGCGTCGTCCATCAGATACACGGTCACCAGATTCCCCGCGTGAGCCAGCTCGCTAGCGTGCTCGAAGATCTCGCAGCTGCCTTGTTCCTGGTCAGGATCGTGGGACGCGACAAAGACATAACTGAGCATACTCGCTCCTCTTGGGTCGACGCAGGCGCTTGTGCAGAGAGATCAAGCACAGAGCATGCCGAGTCACAGAGCGTCAGACGCGGCGAGGCACGGTGCACGTTTGGCCCGGTCCGTAGGCCTGAGGCAGCGTGATTCGAAAGCAGCTTCCGCGTTGCGGCGCGCGCTTCCATCTGGTTTGCAACCAGCTGTGCTTGCCCGTGGCGTAAACGTCTTCGGAGCAAGCCGCGCACGACGCGTCGTCACGCCCGCCGAAGCGCATCAGAAGTCGCCGAACTCCGAGAGCACACCCACCGGCTGACTGGACTCGATGTAGTAGGTGGTCGAGTGATCGTAGAACGAGTAGCCGAGCCCGGAGGAACGCACGAAGGGTGTGTGCCGCGCAAGGTCGGCAACTTTCTTCAGCTGTGGGATCTGCTCGATCCAGAAGTCGGACGCCGCGGTCGCAATTCCCGGCAGTGACCTTAGCTGCGTCGTCACGTTGCGGCTGGGGCCCCACTGCCAGCGCTTGCTCGCACTCTGCGGCTCATGCTTGCGAGAGCTCAGCTGCTTGCCGAAGTGCTGGAAGTCGCCAGCCGCCGTCGGCGGCAGGGCAGGAACGACATCGTTACCGTACACATGCCTGTACACGTGCTCGCGCAGCACTTCATGTTTGTCACATTCGCTGACGAACGCCGCGTTGCCGATCATCGGTTGGCCAAAGGTGTAGACAGCGCGGACCTTGGCGACAACGCTCGCATAGCTTGGGTCGGAAGCGACTCGGAATGCGGCCAGCGCAGCCATCGCCCCACCGAGGCTATGACCGGTGATATAGAGCGCTTCGAGCGGCTTGATGTCCTTGGCGGCCTCGCGGCCCTCGTCGGTGTCGGCCTCCGATGTGCCCTCGAAGATCGAGCGTCCCTCGAGCGCGAGCCTGATTCCCTGCGCAACGTCGAACCAGGTCGCGCGCTGGTTGCGATAGAAGCCGCCGTGCACGTGAGGACCTTCCTTGGTCCGCGCGCGCTTCTCGGCAGCGCTCGAGCCGGGCGGTGCCGAGCCGGCTGTCGTCGGCACGGCAATGGTCGCGGGACTAATATCGATGTCGGTGAGCCAGTTGATCAGATTGGTCGGTTCGGTGCCGCGATAGACCAAGAACGCCACGCGCCCACACTTGCTCTGGATGAGAAACGCGCTGGAGCACACGAACATAGTGTCGTTGTCCAGAGTGATCGAACGACAGCGATTTTGCTCGAGGCCCAGGCGCACGGCCATCATCGCCACAGTCTTCGGTTCCGAGTAGGCCCAGGCGGAGAGCACGGCGCAGACGTGCGCAGCTTGCTCGTGGTACCCCGCTCCCTGACCCACCAGATCTTTGACGAGGTTTGGATACACGGGAAAGCCGCCGCCGTCAGCGGCCTTGCCCTTGAAGGGTCGGATCTTCGTATAGGTGGCGCCCTGCGTTCGTTCGGTATGCATGCATGATCTCCTTTGCGCGGCCCACGGCCCCCACTTCGGCCCCCGCGCAGGCGCACCATAGCAGCGCCGCCGCCCTGCGTGCGTCACCAAAAGCCGTCATTTCTCGCAGAGGAAGATTGCCTCAGCGCGGCTCGTCCTCGGGCTTCGCAGCTGGGCTAGCCTCGGCGTGCTCTGCGCTTTCATCGGCGCTCTTCGACTCTTCGAGCACATCGAAGGCTGCGTCCAAGGTCCGGCCCAAGACCCGATTGACCAGGCGCACCGAACCGTAAACGCCGGTCACGATGGCGTCGTGGATGCCCTGAATGCCCTCCACAGGCTCCTCAAGGGTCGGCACTTTCTTCAAGATCTCGAAAGGTCGCCGAGCCGTCTGCATGTGCACGCGCTCGACGGCGCTCGCGCCGTGTTCTACCGCATCCACGAGCAGAGTCTTGAGTCCTCGCCACGACTTCATGTCGCTCATATACGCTCCTCACACCAGGCTTTGATCTGCGCGTAGACCTCTGGATGATGGGAGATATCCACATGCCCGAGCCCGGGCATGACTCTCACCCGCTCCGGCGGTATCTCCACGTCTTTGTGCTCTTGCATGCGCGCGGCGGTTGCGCTCGGCACCGGCACCAGGGCATCGCCGAAGAGTGTAGCCATCGGCGGAGACATCGAGAGTGAGCCGGCGATCAAGTAGTGGCGCATCGATGGCAAGAGCGGCACCGGATGCCGTGCGTCGCGCAGCGAAAGTCGCCTGCCCTGCTCTCTTCGATCTTCGTGACGAAGATCCGCATCGCCCAGGTCCTTGACGCCCGCGCTGCGCAGGTTGCTGA
>JADGRG010000590.1 GCA_017881145.1 Sandaracinaceae bacterium
CGCAGCTGTTCTCCAAACGCACCGATCAGAGCCAGGCGCTCTGTGGATGCTCGCAGGCGCCGCTCGGCGGCCACATCGACCGGATCTTCCACATCTGTCAAGGACGCGTCTCTCGCTTGATCCACTCCACCGCGCTCGCTGCGTCGCGGGCGGGATCGATCGGGAAGAAGATGCGGGAAATGCCCTCTTCACGAACGAGCATCGTCAGGGGCTCATAGGCAGGGCCGCCGTCACCGTCGCTGCTCGGCAGATCGAGCGCCTCGGCAAGCCGGAGCTTGGGGTCGCTCAGGAGCATGTAGGGGAGCGGTTCCCCTCCCGCGAGCGTTGCTTGACCCGTGACGCTCTGCACGCTGATCCCGACTGTGAGATAGCCGAGCCCGTCCAGCTCGAAGTCGAAGTCGGCCCACTCAAGCGCCCGGGCATCGTCGGTGAACTGCACCTCCGGCGGCATCCCTGTTAGCCCCAAATAGAAGAAGATCGCGAGATTCGAGCGGCGTGCCAGCCGCGGCAGACTGATAGGCGCATCCTCACCGCAATCGAGCTCCAGATCGGGTAGCGCCACACCCAGCAGACGTCTCTCAAGATCAGCCTCCGAAGGCAAGGCGCAGCGGTCTGTGTCGGTCATCCAGAGCACGCACCGCGTGCAGCCTTGTGGCGGGGCATCAAGCACTCGGTCCTGGACCGTGAACACGCATCCAAGTGAGGACCTGGCTTGGATTGCGTGATGCCGCCTCTACGGGGAAGAAGGCATGCGCAACACGGCGATCGCACGTCAAAAGCGCTAGCCGCTGATAGTAAGTTCGCCCGTCAACCTCGAAAACCGGGAGGTTGAGCAGCCGCGCGTACTGGCAGGCTGGATCGATGAGCATCCGATGCACGAGCCGGTGAGCCCGGATCGTCTCCAGCTGCTCGGCTTCCGACTGGCTGCTGATACCAATAACGCGCACTCCAAGCGCCGCAAACGACTCTTTCTCGTCGCTGTAGGAACGATGAAGCGCAGCGTCTTGCGCCCCATCCACCCTCCCCTCAGAATGCTCCGCGTCAATGCCTGAGTAGAAGTAGTAGACAACCCAGCTGAAAGACAGGACAGCTATCTCATGCGACTTACCATCAAAGCTCTGCAGCAGAACATTCGGCATCTCCACACCAGCCAGATCGGCCGTCGAGGACTCAGACAGACGGCGTGGCGTGTGGCACTCAACGCTTGGCCGGCGTAGGACGACCTCTGGACCAGCCACAGCCCGAAGACGAGGACGGCGGTTACCGGATCTCAGGTGGATCATCGAGCGAGCCGGTAGCGACATGTGGACGGCGCGTCGCGACGGTGCGCGGTGCTCGAGAAGGTTGCGTCTAGACCCATCGCTGACGCCTCATCCATTCAACCGCTTGCGCGGGACTACGCGTCACACTCATCACCGGATAGAACGCCTGCGAGATCGCGCCGTTGTTGACGACCAGCGTCAGCCGGCAGTACCAGCTCGCTCCTTCCATACCGAACGTTGGCAGCCCGAGCTCTCGCGCCAGATGCCTATCGCTGTCGCAGAGAAGCGGCTGACCAATTCCGAGCGCGGCGGCGATGACGCTTTGCTGGTTCGCGGCCTGGCCGCTGACGCCGAAAGCCAAACAGTTAAGCGCTAGTAGGTCGTGCCAATGGTCTGCGAAGGCGCTGTGCTGTGCCTCGTCGAGCACGCGGTTGTCGTAGCCACCTTCGGGCTCCCACATCGCGCCCGGGTAGAAGTAGAGAATGGCGCGGTGGATCTCGGTGAGATCGACGTACTGCCCGGTCGTCGACGGCAGTGAGACCGAGGGAAGCGGCCTGCCTGTCAGACCGGCGAGCAGCGGGGAATGGCTGCGACCGGAGACCTCTAGCTCGTCCTGTGCCACCTGCATATCTACCGGCTCAGCCAGCCCGCAGGCCATTCCCGCGCTCTCGTCCCTCTCCGATCCACAAGAACGCGACAGGTCGAGCCGAGCGCCATCGGCGAAAGTGAGAAGAAAACCGACGACACCCGACCCAACCGTCACGTGTTGAACAGTGAGACGGCGCGGACAACCCCACTGGCAGTGCTGCCCGCGACAGGCGCCGTTGTCCAACCTCTTGGGGCTTCATGCGTGCCGCATATTGACGGCCGCCGTGTTCGCCTGCTTGGAATTTCTTTCCTAAAAAAACAGAAACATTTCGCTAGAAATGGCAGCGCTTGCGGAGCACGACGCGGCAGCCGCTGCCGGGCGTGACGATCACCGTGCGCCAGCGCGCCGTCTCCAGTCGCGCGCTCGCGGGCTCGATCGTAAGACGCTCGAACAGCGTGCGCAGGACGGTGCGCATCTCCAACAGCGCAAGGTGGCGGCCGGGGCACCGCCTGCGCCCGCCGCCCCACGGCATCCATGCGTCGACACGCGGCGCTTCGTCCAAGAAGCGCTCCGGGCGGAACGTTTCGGGCTGCACGTACGCTTCGGCGTCGTGCTGCATCAGGTGGACGCAGCCCAGCAGATGCGCTGGCGGGTGGTATGTGCGCCCGCCGACTTCGCACGGCTTCGCGACGGCGCGCGGGATCGTGAACAAGAACACCGGTCGATGGCGCAAGACCTCGCAGATGACCGCATCGGCGTAGGCATCGCTGTCTCGGTCGAGCTCGCGCACGAGCCGCTGCATGACGGCGGGATGGTAGGCGAGCAGTTGGACAGCCCAAGCCAGCTCGGAGCCGGTGGTCTCGTGTCCAGCGAGAATTAGCGACATCAGCGTGTCGCGCACGTCGCCGATCGCCTCTGTGCCGTCCTCGACGTGCCTCGGCCCGAGCAACATCGCGAGCAAGCCGTGATCGTGGGTCCGGCTGTGCGCGCGCTCTACGATCAGCTCTGCGAGCAGCGCATGGACGCTGTCGCGGTGGGCGAGGAACCGCTGCCATATCCCCCGCCACGGTGGCGCGTGGCGCAGCGCCGGCATGTGCAACGTCAGGCTCGCCGCCACCGAGAACATCTCCAGTAGGCGGCGATGCAGCTCGTCCAGACGCTCGTCGCCGGCGCCGAAGATCGTGTGCAGGATCACGCGCAACGTGAGCGCGCGCAGTCGGCCGTGCAGTGCGACCGGCGTGTCCAGTGGCCAGGTCGTGACCTCACGTTGGACGATCTCGCGCACCATCTGCGTGTGCGCGCTCACGCGCTCGTAGTGGAGGCCGGGAAGAATGCGCCGCCGGCCGGCGAGATGGTCGTCACCATCGGCGAGCATGAACGAATCGCGCCCAACCAAGGGCCCGATCACCGCGCCGCCCTCTCCCGGTCGCAGCACGTCGGGCGGGGCGGTGACGATCGCCTTAATATCGCTGGCCTGCGCCATGAACACGAACGGCGGCTTGCCAAGCGGCATCATGGTAAACGTGGCTCCGTACTTGCGTCGACACCAGCGCAGATAGGCATGAGGATCGCGCCAGAACGCGTACGTCTGCACGACAGCTGGCAGTGGCGCGCTCCGCGGCAGCCGAACGCGCAACGATGAACCACGGTGAACCCTTGTGACGATCTGCATCTCCCTCACCCTCCTATGTCGCTTGTTGCTTGTTGACAGTCCGCCACGCGCGCAGCACCGGGACGAGCAGCCAGGTCAGCGCCCCTGACGCGCGGATCAGCGCGCGCGTATGCGGCCGCCACTGCGGCGCGCGCACGCTGTTCTTGCTGAGGTACATCGCCGCCATCGAGCTCACGAGCACACGATGCCGCGCGCTGTCAGGAAGCGAGGACGCCTCGGCCAAGGCCCGGCGCATAACCGCAGCGATGCGCTGCGTCGCCGTGCTTGCCGAGGGGTAATGAGCGGCGTAGCTGTGCGCACCGTTGCCAAGGTCGGCGTCGTGGTCGCCGTAGCTGTCGAGCAGCGTGCCCGCCAGCGAGATCCACGGCATGTATGCACAGAAAGTCATCCGCGCTTCCGCCACGGCGCGCCCGTCGTCAGCGGCGAGCGCCAGGAGTGCCAGTACCGTCAGCCATGCACTCGCGGCGCCCGTCCACTCGAACCAGGCCAGCTCGTTGTCACGCGGACGGGGGTGCGCGGCCACCCAAGCTCGCAGGAGTGCGTTGCGGCGCTCCGAGTCTTCCTCGTGGTTGAGCGCGAGCACTTGCGCGAGCGCAGTCGCTCGTGCGACGAACGGTCGCACCACGTTGTACGACGGAAGCCTCACGCACGCCTGGCGACACGTCTGCACGAGCGCCGCGAGGAAGCCGCCATCGTCGCACCACGGATGAAAGCCGTAGTAGTCCGACAGCGCAACGTCGGGCTCCAACGCCTCGATGAGCGCACGATGGAGCTGACGTCCGTTGTGCACACCGACGAACGCGCCCCGCTCGCTCGTGCAGTCCAGATAGTCCGCGAGAGTCTCAAACGCCACGAGCAGGCGCAGCAGCTCTGCTGAGCGCCCATGCGCGATCGTGGTGAACAGGACCGCGCCGTCGATGTTGGCGCGCTTGCGCTCGATCGCCTCCAACGCGTCCGCGCGCAGCGCCGGGTCGGGAATCGCAGCAGCGTGAGCGCGCCAACGAGAGACCTCGCGCGCTGCGCCCGGCAGTCCCCAAGTCAGCTCGCGCCACACGGCGCGCACCAGCGCGACCGCCGTTTGGATGGATAAGACGACGCGGTGTGAGTGGCTACGCCGGCTTGACCATCGTCGCACGCGCACGAGCGGCGAAGTACCCCGGCACCGCGACGATCACGAGCGCCGACGCACTCACGATCGCCACTGTCGTGAGTGCGATCAGCGGTCCCAGCCCAACCACCAACGGAAAGCCCGTGACACTCGTTAGCGCATGAGACAACAAGAGCTGGCCGTACAACCCGAACACCGCGCCGATCGAACAGCCCGTGAACAACAGGATCACGCTCTCCACCAGCAAGATGCGCCAGCCCTCCCAGCGCGTGAAACCCTGGCGTCGGATGCTGGCGATGCGCTCACGACGCTGCCAGATCATCGATGCGATCACACCTGCCATCGCGATGATCGCCGCAACGAGCACAAGGCGCGCGATTTCGCTCAGGCGCGCAAGACCGTGATGGCTGATGCGCTTCCACTCGCCTTCGCGCTCACCCGCAGTCTGCACAGCAAGGCCGCTCTGGGGGCCGAGCGCACGCGTGACCTCCGCCTTCAACTGCAACGCGGACGCGCCCGGCGTCGTGTCGATTGTCACTGCGCTCGCCGCCGTCGAACCCCAAGCGCGCGCATAGTCGTTGGAGTTGAGCACGATCGCGCCCGGAGGCCATCCACCGTTGGTGCTCAAGCCGGCGACGCGCAGCGTCGTTGGTTGTGGCGATGGCAGCGTGAAGCTCTCGCCAATGTGCAGATGTTTTTCGGACGCGATGGCTTCGGAGAGGATCGCCCAGCCGCCCGCGCGCAGGCGGGCATTGGCACGTGAGATGTCGCCGACAGTGAGCTGGTGCCGGGGCAACAGCTGCGCAGCCGTCGACGGCGGCGCGATTACCCATACCCGCCTGTTGCCGACGTCGAGAAAGCTCCCGCGGTACAGCCCGACGCTGCGTACACCCGGCAAGCCCACGAGCTTGTGCGCGACCCCACTGGGGAACGGTGTCGTGCCCAGCGTGTTCGCTTCGCCCGGCGGCGACACCCACAGGTCGG
This sequence comes from Sandaracinaceae bacterium, assembly GCA_017881145.1. Taxonomy (GTDB): domain Bacteria; phylum Myxococcota_A; class Polyangia; order Polyangiales; family JAFGIB01; genus JADGRF01. The sequence continues at coordinate 5,616 of JADGRG010000590.1, forward strand.
CGGTGCGGTTCCATTCGCGTGCGGTTCGGTCCAGAC
>JADGRG010000591.1 GCA_017881145.1 Sandaracinaceae bacterium
AGATGTCGGTGTGCAGCGAGGTCTGCAGAGCGTGCGCGCGCAGATAGGAGAGCTCTTCGATGATGATGGCGTCGAAAGCGAAGTCCCCTCCGCCGCCACCCAACTCGGCGGGCATGTTCGCTCCCAAGTAGCCGGCCTCACCCATGAGCTTCCATGTGGCACGGTCGCTCTGACCGCGCGCGTTCCACTCGGTGATCCTGGGCTCGACGTGCTGCTTCGCGAAACGCTTGAAGCCTTCGCGGAAGAGCTCGTGCTCGGGCGTGAAGATTTCGCGCTTCATGCAGGCACCCCGTCGCGTTCTTCGTGCCTAGGCTCGTGCTTTGGTTCTCGCTCAGTGCGCGTTGGCTTGATGCCCTGCGTGCATCGGTGGAGTCTGCACACGCAGCGCTCGGCAAGCGTTCTTGTCCATGTGGAACACGCCGAGGCCTCCGAGTTGGGTCTGGACGACCACCTTCGCATCGCGGGTCTGGGTCTTGACCGCGCGCACGAAATCCTCGGCGCTTTGCACGGGAACCTCGTTGACCTCGCTGATCACGGACCCCGGCGCGAAGAAGAGATCGTCGGCCGGTGAGCCGGGCATGACGAACGTCACAATCAGCTTGGGGTCGGAGGTCGGACGACCTTCGATGGTGGCGAGGAAGTCGGTGCCGGATTGGGCGGAGAGGGCGCTCGCGATCTCCAGGCTCAGCTCCTGCAAGATCAAGCCGTGGAACTCGATGAAGCGACGCTTGGTGATCAGCGGCTGCGAGAGCACATCGATGTGCGGCGCAGGAATGGCCTCGGTCTCAGCGCGCTTGAGCTTGCCCTTACGGATGTAATCGATGCGTACCTTCTTGCCGACGGGAATGTGTCGCACGGCATCGTAGATGTTGCGCCGGCGCAGATCCTTGGCACGCACCAGGCTGCCGAAGCGATCGATCGGGTAGCCGTCGATGCCGATCACCACGTCGAAGTGCTTGAGTCCTGCGCGGTCCAGCATGCCGCCGGGATGGGCGCGCATGGTGATCACACCGTCGACGTGTGAGAGCCCGAGATAGCGGGCGTTGGCCTCGGAGTTGGGCTGGAACATCGCGCCGATGTCGGCCAGGCGCGCATCGGGGTTCTTGAGCATCTGCGGAACCAGGATGCGCGGCCACTCGATGGGCGTGATGAAGCCGATGTTGTCGGCGTCGACCACGACGGAGGTGTTGATGCCGATGGCGTAGCCGCCGGGCACGATGGCCGGGCCGCCACTGTTGCCAGGGTTGATGGCAGCGTCGGTGACCAGGCGCTCGGCGTTTTCGAGATCGCCGGCGATGAAGTTCGAGATGGCTCCGCCCGACATATTCGGTTCCATCATTCCGAACGGATAGCCGATGGCCTTGACGTCGGTGCCGCGTTGCACGTGCTCGGAGTCGCCGAAATCCAAGTAAGGAATCTGCCCGTCGCAGAGGCCGCGGAAGTGATCGAGCGCGCTTTCGGTCAGCTTGATCAGCGCGATATCGGGCTCCAACGTGGAGACCATGCTCACGATGTCGGCAGGGAACATCTCCTCGCTCGTCATCAAGGACATGACCTGCAGGCTCGCCGCATTGCGGACCACGTTCGCGTTGGTCAGGACATAGCCGTCCTTGCCGTTGACACGGATCAGAAAGCCCGAGCCGCGCCAGGTCATCGGCTCGAGGAACCGTGGATCGAGGATGGAACCGATTGCGGTGTGGTTGAAGCCGTAGGCGTGGATCTGAACCACGGCCAGCATCGCCCGGCGCGAGTCTTCAGCGAGCGTATCTTGCAGGTTCGCCATTTGGGGTCAGCACGTCTAGCACATTTTGGTGCTCAAGAGCTGTCCAGAAATCGGCGCAGAGCGAGCGCGCCCGCAGAAAAAAACCGCAGGAATACTCGTGTATTTCGAGGATTTTTTGGCAGGACGAAAGCCGCTATGAGCCATTTCTGGACAGCTCTTCACTGTGCCGGCAGTGCCGCAGCGCAAACCAGCGTCAGCGTCGGCCTCTGCCGCCGCCGCCCGAACGTCCTCCGCCGCCACCGTAGTGAGGCGCCGGCATCGCGGGTGCGACACGCATGCCACCGCCACCACCGCCGCCGTAGTGCGGTGCCGGCGCGTAGCGTTGAGCTGGCGCGTAGCGTTGAGCTGGCGCGTAGCGTTGAGCTGGCGCGTAGCGGATGCCTGGCCCTGGCGGCGGAGTCGCGTAGCGCATCGGTGCACCATACGAGCGACCTGGGTAGATCGGCGCGCGTCCGCTGCTCATAGGCGGACGCATGTAGCCAGGACCGCGCGGGCTCCCGTAGTAGGGTTGGCGATACGAATAGTAGGGCCGGCGGTAGCCGTATTCGCGAAACACGTAGGGATGGCGGTAGACGGGATAGACCACCATCGTGCTGCCGTAGAGACCCCAGCCGCCCGCCATGAAGCGCCAGCCATAGCCGCTGTCGTACCAACGCGGGCCGATGTAGATGTAGCCTGCTCGGGGAGCGAGCCAAGAGCCCTCGATCCACACGTAGCTGCCCCCGTACCAATACCAGTAGCCGGGCGCCCAAACGTAGTCCGGTGCTGGTTGCGCGTAGGTGGGTTGGTAGCCCGCGTAGGTCGGTGGTGGCTCGGGCGCGACGACTTCTCCGGTCGGTGCGGCCGGTGCTTGGTCAGTGGCCGCCGCCGGGCCTGGCGTTGGCGCACTCGGGCCGGTGCTCTGCGCTGCCGGAGGCGACGCAAGCGCTTGGGCATCCTGCGCAGCCTGGGGCGGTGCCGTGGTAGGCGCCGTCGGCTGCGGGAAGGGCGGTGGGGCTTGCTCTGGATAGAGCGTGCGCGCCTCGGGCTGAGCGATGGGACTGCGCTTGGCCGCGGCAATCTCTGCATCCTCGCGACCCGCCCGTTCGCTGGCTAGCGCAGCCGGCGTCTGCGGCGGCGGTATAGACGAGCCCGCACACGCGCCCAGGAGCAGCGTCGTGCCGAGCGACCATGCACCGGCCGGCGAGACAAGCCGCCGACCAACCCAACTACGGCTCTTGTGCGCGATTTCCACGGCTCACCTCATTTGTCCTGATCATAACGCTTCGCCAGCAGATTTCATGCCGACACCGCTCCTGCAGGTGACGGAGCTCGCGCCGAGAATGTTTGGCGAGCCCGAGTTTTCGCTGTAGAAAGCCGGAGGTCTGCTTGTTTGGCGCAGGCGGGGAGCTGTCGCGTGAGCGTTTACCTGCACGGGATCGGGCATTTTCACCCCGAGACCGAGATCACCAACCACTTTCTGGAAGAGCTCGACATCGGCACGAGCGACGCCTGGATCATGGAGCGCGTTGGCATCCGCAGCCGCCGCACGGTGCTCTCTCTCGATTACCTTCGCGCCACCAAGAACGTGGACTTGCGTGCGGCTGCAGAGGCCTCGTCCTATCGCCACGCAGAGCTCGGCGTGAGGGCCGCGCGGATGGCGTTGGAGCGTGCGGGTGTCAAGGCCAGCGAGATCGGCATGTTGATCGGCGGAGGCTCCGCCCCGGAGCTCCTCTCTCCAGCTCAAGGTTGCGCCATAGCCGCGGGCCTGGGCGTCACGGCGCCGGCGTTCGACATCGCCTCCGCCTGCACCAGCTTCTTCGTTCCGCTGCATTTGCTCTCGATGATGGATCCGGCCCGCGTGCCGGACTTCGTCATGATGGTGATCCCCGAAGTGCTGACCGCCACCACCGACTACCGTAACCGATCGGACGCGGTGCTCTTCGGCGATGGCGCGGTGGCTGCAGTGCTCTCGACCAGGGTCCCGGGACGCGCTTCGATCCTCGGCAACATCCTGGCCTCCGACCCGGCGTCCTTCGACAAGGTCTCCATCCCGCGTCACGGATTCTTCCGGCAGGAAGGCCAGAGCGTCCAGAAGTTCGCGATCAAGAACATGATCTCGATGATCAAGCAGCTGCAGGCCTCGTTTCAGAACCCCGACCGTGCCTGGGGCTTCGTGGGGCACCAGGCCAACTTCCGCATGTTGGAGCGTGTCTGCGAGTCGACGGGCGTCGCACCCGAGCGGCACTTTCACAACGTCGCGGACTTCGGCAACACCGGCGCGGTCGGCTCGCCGTCCGTGATCTCGCAGCGCTGGGATCGCTGGACGCCGCGTGACGACGTGGGCGTCGCAGGCGTTGGCGCAGGACTCACGTCGGGCAGCTATTTGCTGCGCTTCCTGCGCTGAAGCGCGGTGCAGTAGCATACCCGCCGAGCACTTGGTTGCAGACCCGCGGCGTAGCCTACGGCTCTGCGCGTCGGCTCTCGGTGTAGGCATTCCCGTTTCGCGTGTGCTAAGCGTCCGGGCCTACATGCCGCGCCCCAGCAAACCCCGCGCCACAAAGCAGGAGCCCGAGCAGATCGAGGTGGTGGGTGCGCGCACGCACAACCTGCAGGTCGATACGCTCAGCATCCCCAAGCGCAAGCTGGTGGTGTTCACCGGCGTGAGCGGTTCCGGCAAGTCGAGCCCGGCGTTCGAAACGCTCTACGCCGAAGGGCAACGCCGCTACGTCGAGAGCCTGAGCGCGTATGCGAGGCAGTTCCTCGGTCAGCTCGAACGGCCGCCGGTGGAGCGCATCCGCGGGCTCTCGCCGACCATCGCCATCGAGCAGAAGAGCGCGTCCGCCAATCCGCGTTCGACGGTCGGCACCATCACCGAAATCTACGACTACCTGCGCGTGCTCTATGCGCGCGTCGGTCAGCAGCACTGCCACGCCTGTGGCAAGCCGGTGCGCTCGCAGTCGGCGCAGGAGATCGTCGACGAGATTCTGGCCGAGTGGAGCGAGCTGAAGGTGCTGGTACTCGCTCCGCTGGTCGTGCATCGCAAGGGTGAGTTTCGCGAGTTGTTTGCCGACGTCGCCAAGCGTGGTTTCGTCCGGGTGCGTGTGGACGGCACGCTGCGCCGTTTGGACGAGAGCATCACGCTGGCCAAGAAGCAGAACCACAGCATCGAGCTAGTGGTCGACCGCATGACGGTGCGGGCAGCGGACAGAGCGAGGCTTGCCGAGAGCATCGAGCTCGGACTGCGCGAGGCCAAAGGTGAGGTGCGCAT
>JADGRG010000592.1 GCA_017881145.1 Sandaracinaceae bacterium
CGTGCCTACCGCGCCGTCCAAGGATCCCGCACGACGATCGTCTGCTCGCGGTCCGCGCCGACGCTGACCAGCCACGCCTTACACGCAACCATGTCTTCGATGGCGCACACATAACGCAGCGCGTTCTTCGGCAGCTCGTGCAGCGCCTTACACTCGTTCACGGGCTCCTCCCAACCTGGGAAGCTCTCGTAGATCGGTGTGACGCTTTCGAGATCATCGTAGGGCAGGTCCTCGATGCGCCGGCCGTTCTGCTCGTAGGCGACGCAGACCTTGATCTCTTCCATGCCCGTCAGCACGTCGACCTTCATGATGGCGAGACCTGACAAACCGTTGATGCGCGTGGCTTGGCGCAGAGCGGGGATGTCCAGCCAGCCGCAGCGTCGCGGCCTGCCGGTGGTCGCGCCGAACTCGCCGCCAGCTTCGCGCAACGCTTCGCCGAGATCACCGTGCATCTCGGTGGGGAAGGGCCCCGCGCCGACGCGGGTCGCATACGCCTTGGTGATCCCCACCACCGCCGAGATCGCTGTCGGGCCGATGCCGCTGCCAGTGCACGCGCCGCCGGCCACGGTGGCCGAGCTGGTCACGAACGGATACGTACCGCTGTCAATGTCCAGCATCGCCCCTTGCGCTCCCTCCAGCAGCACGCGCTTGCTGCTGCTGATGCCGTCCTGGACGCAGCGCGCTGCATCACCCACCATCGCCGAAATCTCCCGACCCAGCTCCAGGTAACGCTCCACGATCTCCGCACGCACCGGCATCGTGCCGCCCAGCGCTTCGATCACGGGTTGCCAGCCTTCCAGGTTCTGGTCGAGCTTGGCTTCCAGCTTGGTCCGCGAGAGCAGGTCGCCGACGCGCACACCGCGCCGCGCCGCCTTGTCTTCGTAAGCTGGACCGATGCCACGCTTGGTCGTGCCGAGCGAGCCCTTGCGAGCATCGCGCAGTGAGTCGACCAGCACGTGGTGCGGCAACACCACGTGCGCGCGGTCCGAGATCACGAAGCGGTCTGCAGAGAAGAGGTTGCGCTTCTTCAGCTCTGCGAGCTCCGTGACCAGCACAGCAGGGTCGATGACCGTGCCTTGCCCGAGCACGCAGACCGTGCGCGGATTGAGCGCGCCGGATGGAATCAGGTGGAAGACGATCTTCTGTCCGTCCACGACCAAGGTGTGACCGGCGTTCGCTCCACCCGCATAGCGCACGATGACATCGGCGTTCTGCGAATAGATGTCGACGATCTTGCCTTTACCCTCGTCGCCCCATTGGGCGCCTACAACAACTACGGCTCCCATTGCTCAGCCCTTCGTCGTTTGTTGCGCCCAGTCTTTGAGCGCCACGATGGATGTAGCTTCGAGCGGTTTCACGGTCTTTTCAACCGCGTCGCGGGCCCGAACCAAACGCACTCCTGTACCCGTCAACACAAGCGCGGCATCGTACCCCCAGGCACGCGCGAACGCGAGGCACGAACGCAGACCGGGATGCTCGGGCAGGGTGGCGACCACCACGTCTGCAGCGCGCAGGGCACTTGCCAGCGCGTTGCGTGAGAGCTCGTTGCCGCCGCAGAGGGTGAGCCGCAGGGGAGTCGGTTCGAGCGCACCGGATCCGGCGGCGTGCAGCGCCCACTTCAAGTTCTAGAGATCTAATGCAAACCCAGTGGCTGGCTGAGCCAGGCCGAAGCGCTGGAGTAGGTGGTCGTAGCGGCCGCCAGCGCCGACAGGTTCGCCGGGCCCCGCGGCCAGCACCGTGAAGCTCATGCCGGTGTAGTAGCTCGAGCCACGCGCATCGCTGAGATCGATGCTCAGCCGGTCGTGCAGCCCCAGGGCCCCGAGGTGGTCGACGATTTCGCGGAGATTTCGCAGCGCCTTCTGGGCGGAACCCCAGCGCAGATTGCGTTCGGCGCGCGCTAGCACGTCGAGCTCGCCGTAGTGCTCCGTCAACGCCAAGAGCTGTTTGCAGAGCTCGCGCTGCACCTGGGCTTCGTGCAAGAGCCCGGAAAGTGCCGTTCGGTCCTTGCGTGCCAGCGTTTCCGAGACAGGCTTGCGCACGGCTTCGGGCAGCTGATCGAGCAGCGCCTGCGCGATGGTGACTTGGCTCAGCTCGATGCGAAAATCTCTGAGTCCGGCGGCTTCGCAAGCGCGCTGCGCCAAGAGCACGACCTCCGTGTCGGCGGTCGGACCGCTCATCCCAACGCACTCGACGCCCGCTTGCGTCAGCTGCTGATGGCTGCGAGCGCGTCCGCGCCGTCGACGGATCACGCGTCCTTCGTAGCAGAGCCGCCACGGGGCAGGGTGCTCGGCCATGCGCGTCGCGATCACGCGAGCGATCTGCGGCGTGATGTCGGGACGCAGCACGGCGACCTCGCCGCTCTCTGGTTCCACGAATCGCAAGAGATCGCGAGGGTCGAGGGAGTCGCTACCGCGTTCCACGACGGCCGCGTGCTCGAAGAGCGGCGTAGTCACCAGGTCGTAGCCCGAGAGCTCGAAGCAGTGCAAAAGCACGCGAGTCAGCGCCCGACGGGCGTTGGCTTCCGGGGGCAAGAGGTCGCCCATCCCCTTGGGCGTCCGCAATGGAGTGCCGGACGCAGCCAAGGTGGGAGCGAAGGGCGGCCGGCTCCGAGAAGCCGGCTCGGGAGTCTTTCGGCGCTCTCTTCTCACAGCTTCACGAGGAGTACGTCGCGCACGTTCGACAAGCCGCGCAGCTCCTTCATGACCTCTTCAGGAACGGCCGCATCGACGTTCCAAAGCGCGAACGCTTTGCCTTCGTGCAAGCCGACCTGCATGCGCGAGACGTTGATGCTCCGCTTGCCGAGTATCGTGCCGACCGCGCCGATCACGCCCGGACGGTCGTCGTTGTGGAGCACCACGACGTGGCCTTCGAGGGTCGCGTCCAGCTCGTAGCCGTCTAGTCCCACCAGCACTGCGTTGCCCGAGGTGCCGAGCGTGCCGGTCGCCGTGTGCAGACCTTGCTCGCCGGTCACAGTGACGCGCACCGTCGAGGTGTAACGCCGCGTTGCCAGCTCACGCACCTCGATGACCGAGATGCCACGTGCCTTGGCCTCGTAGGGCGCGCTGACCGCGTTGATCGGCTCTTCCAGGAAGCGCTCGAGGTAGCCCGAGAGTGCCGCGTTCGCGAGCGGCCGAACGCCGTACTCGCCGGCCTCGCCCGTGCAAGTCACGCGGAACTCACGAACGTCGACGGAGCCGAGCTGGCCGAGCATCTTACCGAGCTTGGCTGCGAGGTCGAGGTAGGGACGCAGCTTCTCGGCGGCCTCGCCTGGCAGCGACGGCACGTTGACCGAGTTGCGGATCGAGCCGCTGGTCAGGAACTCTGCGACCTGCTCTGCGACTTCCAGCGCCACGCGATCCTGCGCTTCTGCCGTGGATGCGCCGAGGTGAGGCGTGCAGATGAAGTTGTCGAGCTGAAAGAGCGGATGCTCGGGGTTGGTCGGTTCCTTCTCGAAAACGTCGAGCGCTGCGCCGGCGATCCGACCTTCCTTGAGCGCGACCTCGAGATCCTGCTCGTTCACGATGCCGCCACGAGCTGCGTTCACGATCAGCACGCTCTTCTTCATCTTCGCGAAGGCGTCCTTGTTCAGCAGATTCTTGGTCTCCGGCGTGAGCGGCGCGTGGCAGGTGATGAAGTCAGAGCGCGTGAGCAGCGCATCCACCGTCACGAGCTCGATGCCGAGGCTGGCCGCCTTGTCGCTGGTCAGCACTGGATCGAACGCGATGACCTTCAGCTTCAGGCCCTGGGCGCGATCCGCGACGATGCGGCCGATGTTGCCCATACCGACCACACCGAGCGTCTTGCCCGCAATCTCGGAGCCTTCGAACTTGGTCTTCTCCCACTTGCCGCTGCGCATGGATGCGGTGGCTTGCGGGATCTTGCGTGCCAGCGACATGAGCAGCGAGATGGCGTGCTCCGCGGTGGTGACCGCATTGCCGGTGGGCGTGTTCATGACGATGATTCCGCGGCGGCTAGCGGCGGGCACGTCGACGTTGTCGACACCGATGCCAGCGCGGCCGATGACGCGCAGGTTGTCTGCCTTCGCGATCACCTTCGCACTCACCTTGGAGCCGCTGCGGATGACCAACCCGTCGTACTCGCCAATGATTTCCGCGAGCGCATCCTCGGAGAGACCCGGCTTGTAGTCCACGACGATGCCCGGTGCCGCCTTGAGGACTTGCAGGCCGGAATCGCTGAGTTTGTCCGAAACGAGTACTTTGGAGGCCGTCATCTGGCTCACCCTCATCTGGCTCACCCTGGTTGGTTTGCGCGCGGGTTGGTTTGCGCGCGACCTGGCGCGCCTAAAAGCTCGCGAGGGCTAGCACTCAGCGCTGCACAGCGTCAAGGCGGTGATTCCCGTGTGGATGGAATCTTCCTGCGGCGCGGCATTGCTCGCGGCGGTCGCCGTGCGGTCGCCATGCGGTCGTCAGAGTGGCCGTCACGCACGCGGCGAGTGCCGTGCGGGCTGCGCCGGTCGAGTGCCACCGCTCGTTCGCTGCTCTGCGTCGGCACCCGACCTGGCGAGAGTTGCGGTCCAGCGCTGCGTGCGAGGCCGCAATCTGCAAGCGGACGCGTTTACCCACTTGACCTACCGGGAGCTTTCGATATTAACGCGCGTCGCTGCTGCGCGACCGGAGGCGCCATGCGCGCGTGAACGTTGGTGGCTCGGTGGGCTCCGCGCCGCGTCTGATTTGGTTGCGCGGGACGCGTCGGGACTTCGCGGCGGTTTCACACGTAAGCACCTCCGCACCGTCCTGCCAGTTCTTGTAGCGAGTTTTTGTAGAAAGGCCGCGGCTCGCCGCCGATAGCTTTTCACCTGGTTCACCTGGTTCACCTGGTTCACGTGGCGATTTGCCGATAACGAGCTCGCAAATGCAGATATTTCCGCGTTCTCTCAACCACCTGCCGATCGTCGCCGCGATCGGCGTCGCCGTGCTTGGCGGAGGGGTCACAACCGGCATCTGGTATTACTTCTCGCCGAAGAATACCCAGGTCGGTTACGCGCCGCAGCAGCCCATCGCCTACAGCCACAAGCTGCACGCGGGTGACCTCGGCATCGACTGCCGCTACTGCCACGCCAACATCGAGCGTTCGCAGGAAGCCATGATTCCGCCGACCCAGGCGTGCATGGGCTGTCACGCGCTGGTGAAGAAGGATTCGCCCAAGCTCACGGCATTGCGCTCCAGCTGGGCCGACGGCAAGCCCGTGGAGTGGGTGCGCGTGCACCGGCTGGCCGACTATGTCTTCTTCGACCACAGCGTGCACCTCGCAGCCGGCGTCGGCTGCGTGTCGTGTCACGGACGTGTCGACCAGATGGAAGTGATTCGTCAGGACCAGCCGCTCAACATGGCTTGGTGCCTGGAATGTCACCGCGATCCCGGTCCGAATCTCCGTCCCAAGGATCAGCTCACCAACATGACTTGGACGCCGTCCCAGGACGAAGCAGCGCTCTTTGCGAAAACGGAGCTGCGCGGGCCGCAACATTGTTCAGGGTGCCACCGATGAGCAGCGAAGGCAGAAATCCACAGTCGTCCTCCGAGAAGCGCGTCTTCTGGCGCAGCTTGGAGCAGAAGGCAGACCCCGCGCGTGTCGACGCCGAGGCCTGCGGCTCCGACGTCGTCAAGCAGACCATCCTCGGCTCGGAATTGCTCACGCTTCGGCGGCGCAAGTTCCTGACGCTGAGCGGCGCCATGACTGCGCTCGCGGGCATCGAGGGCTGCGTTCGGCGGCCCGTCGAGAACATCATGCCCTACGCGGACATGCCGGAGTACATCAACCCCGGCGTGCCGCTGCACTACGCGACGGTGCAGAACCGTAACGGTGAAGCGCTGGGTTTGGTGGTCACTTCGTTTGAAGGCCGACCGACCAAGATCGAAGGCAATCCCGATCATCCCACCAGCCGCGGCGCAACCGACCTGCTGGCGCAGGCAGCGATCCTCGACCTCTACGATCCAGAGCGCGCGCAGTCTCCGCGCCAGAAGAACGCGCCAGCGACGTTTGCCGACTTCGATGCGTTCATGGTTGGCAAGCTCGCCGACCTGCAGAGCAAGGGCGGCGCTGGGCTCTGCGTGCTCGGGCAGCCCTCTAACTCGCCGACCTTCATCCGCTTGCGCCAAGCCCTGCTCGGCAAGCTGCCCGCAGCGCGCTTCTACACCTACGCGCCGGTGAACCAGAGCAACCTGCGCGAGGCAACCAAGCTCGCATTCGGTCAGCTCGCCAGCGTGCTCTACGACTACTCGCAAGCGAAGGTCGTGCTCGCGCTGGACTCGGACTTCATGATGACCGAGCCGGGGAACGTGCTGGCCTCGCGGCAGTTCGCGCAGGCGCGCGACCTCGACTCTGCCGCCGGCGATCCGAATCGCCTCTACGTCGTCGAGCCCGTGCTCTCGATCACAGGTTCCAACGCCGACCACAGACTGCGTCTGCCGGCGCAAGACATCGCGCGCTATGCGCGTGCGCTGGCTGCGGAGCTGGCGAGCGCTCACGGCGTCGAGCTCGGACAGATTGCCGCCGCCGCGCAGGGCGCAGGCCCAGACGGCATTCCGGCCCAGTGGATCAAAGCGGTGGCCAAGGATCTGGCGCAACATCGCGGAGCATCGCTGATCGTGGCGGGCTCACGGCAGCCGGCTGCCGTGCAGGCGCTGGCCTTCGCGCTCAATCGTGCGCTCGGTAACGTCGGCAAGACGGTCAGCTACGCCGATCCAGTCGATCCCGGTGAGTCCGACAACTTCGCAGACATCCGCACGCTCAGCGCCGAGATGGCGGCTGGCAAGGTCGACACCCTGATCATCCTCGGTGGAAACCCCGCACACGACGCGCCGGCGGATCTGCACTTCGCGGATGCGTTGGCCAAGCTGCCGACCAGCATCCACTACTCGGCCTACGACGACGAAACCGCGGCCAGCTCCAGCTGGGTCGTGCCTCGCGCGCACGAGCTCGAGACCTGGGGCGACCAGCAGTCCTCGGCTGGAAACTACAGCGTGCAGCAGCCGCTCTTGGCACCGCTCTGGGGCGGACGCTCGGACATCGAGGTGCTGGCGCAGCTTGCTGGCGAAGCACAGTGGCGCGGCTACGAGCTGATCCGCGCCACCGTGGTTGCGCACGGCATGAACGGCGAGATCGCCTGGCGCGAGCTCCTGCACCGTGGGGTTGCAGCCACTACCTACGCGCAGATGCTCGGTGCGCTCTCGATCCGCGATGCCGAGGTCGCCTCCGCACTGAAGAAGCTCTCGGCGCCCGCCGCCCTCAGCGGCAGCAACCTCGAGGTCGTGTTCACCACCGACCCGAAGCTCTTCGACGGCCGCTTTGCGAACAACTCCTGGCTCCAGGAAATGCCGGATCCGATCACGCGCATCACCTGGGACAACGCCGCGTTGATCGGTCCCAGCACCGCCAAGGAGCTGGGTATCAAGAACGGCGACATGATCCGTCTCTCGAAAGACAACGCGACCGTCGATATCGTGGCCTGGGTTCAGCCGGGCGTGGCGACGCACAGCATCACGCTCTCGCTCGGCTGGGGCCGCAAGCGCGCCGGTAAGAACGGCAGCGGACACGGCTTCGACGTCTATCCGCTGCGCACATCGACCGCGCCGCACTTCGTCTCGGGCGTCACGCTGCAGAAGCTGGATCGCAAGTACAAGATCTCGCAGACGCAAGACCACGACGCGATGGAGAATCGACCACTCGCCATCGATGCGACGCTGGGCGAATACAAGAATCAGCCCAACTTTCCGCAATACAAGTCGCCCGACCCCGGCCCCGAGGCCCAGCCGCTCTGGAAGCGTCAGGACTACAGCAAGGGCCAGCAGTGGGGCATGGTCGTCGACCTCAACACCTGCAACGGCTGCAACACCTGTGTGATCGCCTGCCAGTCCGAGAACAATGTTCCCGTGGTCGGCAAGGAGCAGGTCGCACGCGGTCGCGAGATGCACTGGTTCCGCATCGACCGCTACTACGTGGGCGAGAACGAGGACGAGCCCGAGGTGGCGTTCCAGCCCATCGGCTGCCAGCACTGCGAAGAAGCGCCGTGCGAGAACGTCTGCCCGGTCGCCGCGACTTCGCACAGTCCGGAAGGCCTGAACGACATCGCTTACAACCGTTGCATCGGCACGCGCTACTGCATGAACAACTGTCCATACAAGGTGCGCCGCTTCAACTTCTTGAACTTCAACGAAGATATCCCCGAGACGCGCCAGATGCAGTTCAACCCGAACGTCACGGTGCGTTTCCGCGGCGTGATCGAGAAGTGCAGCTACTGCGTGCAGCGCATCCAGGGCGCGAAGATCGCCGCCAAGCAGCAAGGTCGTCGCAAGGTGCGCGACGGCGAAGTGCTGGCTGCTTGCCAGCAGGCCTGCCCGACGCAAGCCATCGCTTTCGGCGACATCAACGATCCCAAGAGCAAGGTTAGTGCGATGGGCAAGCGCGACCGCAACTACGCGTTGCTCGCGGAAGTCGGGGCGCATCCTCGAACGCGCTTCCTCGGAAAGATTCGTAATCCGAACCCGGAGATGACGGTATGAGTGCGGATAATCCGATTGCTGAAATCGGCGAGACGCGACTGGTTCCGCCGCACGTGACTGCAGCGTTCGTGTCGGACGAAGTCAGCCGGGTCACCGAATACAAAGCCCCCATCGGTTGGTGGCTGGTGTTCGGCATGGCGCTCTTCTTCCTGGGCATCCTCGGGGTCAGCGTCGGCTATCTGGTCTGGAACGGTATCGGCTCATGGGGTAACAACAGCCCGACGGCCTGGGCGTGGGACATCACGAACTTCGTCTGGTGGATCGGTATCGGTCACGCCGGCACGCTGATCTCGGCCGTGTTGTTCCTGTTCCGGCAGAAGTGGCGTACCTCGGTGAACCGTTTCGCCGAAGCCATGACCATCTTTGCGGTCATGTGCGCCTTGCTCTATCCGACGATTCACGTCGGTCGTATCTGGTACCTCTATTGGGCGCTGCCATTCCCGAACCAGATGGCCATGTGGCCGAACTTCAAGAGCCCGCTCTTGTGGGACGTGTTCGCAGTCAGCACCTACTTCACCGTCTCGCTGCTCTTCTGGTACGTCGGCCTCGTGCCGGACTTCGCGACGCTGCGCGACCGCGCCAAGACGGTGCTGCGCAAGAAGGTGTATGGCGCCTTCGCGCTCGGCTGGCGCGGCAGCAACCGTCACTGGCGCAACTACGAGCGTGCCTACCTGATCCTGGCCGCTCTCTCCACGCCTCTGGTGCTCTCCGTGCACTCGGTGGTTAGCTTCGACTTCGCCACCTCGGTCATCCCGGGCTGGCACACCACCATCTTCCCGCCTTACTTCGTCGCCGGCGCCGTGTTCTCGGGCTTCGCGATGGTCATGACCTTGATGATCATTTCGCGTCAGGTCTTCGGTCTGAAGGACCTGATGACC
>JADGRG010000593.1 GCA_017881145.1 Sandaracinaceae bacterium
GCGACGGTCAGCGGGAAGAAGATCGTCGCAAACGAGAGCGGCGAGAGCACGAGGGAGTCCCAGAGGCTGACTTGCGGCGACAAGGGCGCGATCAGCTCGTGGCCCACTACACCGATCAGGACTTGATTCACGAACGAGACCAGCAGCGCGCCCGAGAGACGACCGATGCTGCAGAGCTCGGGCAAGCTGAGCGCAAGCAACGCCAACCGTTTGGGCAGGAAGTTGGCGAGGCGTCGACTTGCAGCGATGGCGACCAAGGTGCCAAGGCCAGCGAGTCCCAGCAGCAGCAGAGCGCTCGGTGGCAGCTGCAGCTTTGCGATCGGATGAAGAAAGAGCACGGTGCAGAGCAAGAGCACAAGGCCCAGGAGGCCAAGCACTCGTTCGATGAGCACGATGGCGAGCCCGGCGCTGATGTTGCGTCCACCGAACGCATTGCGCGTGACGAGGCCACGCACCACGTCGCCTCCGACTGCGCCCGGCATCATGTTGTAGAAGAGGCCGATGACCTGCAGCCGGAAAAGCCGCAGCAGAGGCGGGCGTGCCTGCGCTCCGTAGGCTCCGAGCAAGAGCCGCCAACGCCATGCCGCCAAGAGCAGCACGCCGACCAACGTGATCAACGCGAGTGGCAGGCGCCAGGGCGAGGTGTCGCGCAAGGTGTCGCGCAGCGCCTGGACGTCCGTGATCGACAGGAGATAGCCGAACGCGGCCAGCGTCAGCACGACTTGCAGCGCCACCCACAGGGACTTGCGAGAGCCCGTGCGCACCGAAGCTGGGTGCGGTGTCTGGCTTGGCACGGGGCGTTGTTCTTCTGCTCGTGGCGCTTGCTGACCAAACGGACCAAACGCGAACGAGCTGCTGGGCTCAGTGTTCGAGCGAACCGAGGAACGCTGCGTAGGCCGCGGCGTCGAAGAGCTTGTCGAGCTCGGCAGAGCTTTCCAGCTTGAGCACGATCATGAAGCCCTTGTCGTAGGGAGACTCGTTGACGAGCTCAGGATTCTTCTCGAGCGTAGCGTTCACTTCGACGACTTCGCCGCTGGCCGGTGCGAAGAGCTCGCTCACGGCCTTGACCGACTCGATGTCACCGAAGTGACCTCCGGCTTTGACCTTGGTGCCCTTGCTGGGCAGGTCCACCAGCGTGACGTCGCCGAGTTGTTCGACGGCGAACGAGGTGATGCCGACACGCACGAGGTCACCCTCGCGACGCGCCCACTCGTGGTCCTTCGTGTATCTGCGATCTGCTGGATGGTTTGCCATGGTTGTTGCGCTCTCGCGTCCTCGCTCAGGTGCTGCGCTTGTAGAAGGGTGTTGCGCAGACTCTTGCTTCGATGACTTTGCCGCGGATCTCAATGCCGATGCTGGTGCCCAGTGCGGAGAGCTTGGGCGGCACATAGCCGAGCCCGATGTTCTTGCCGATGTGCAGGCCGGGTGAGCCGCTCGTCACCACGCCCACAGGTGCGCCCTTACCATCGATACCGTCGACGATCGGGTAGCCCTGACGCGCGATGCCACGCCCCACCATCTCGAAGCCGACCAGCTTGCGAGTCGCGGGCTGCGCCTTGGCGGCAAGCAGTGCAGCGCGGCCCAGGAAGTCACCCTTGTCGAGCTTCACCACCCAGCCCAGGCCGGCCTCGAGCGGATTGGTGGTCTCGTCGATCTCGTGACCGTAGAGCGAGAGCCTCGACTCCAGGCGCAGCGTGTCGCGCGCGCCCAGGCCGATGGGCTCGATGCTATGCTTCTTGCCAGCTTCCAGCAGACGATCCCAGAGCGTGCCTGCATCGCTGAGAGCACAGAAGACCTCGTAGCCGTCTTCGCCGGTGTAGCCGGTGCGTGCGGCGATCAGGCTGATGCCTGCCAGCGTGGTCTGCGCGACGCCCATACGGGTCAGGCTGGTGAGCACGGGATCTCCGCCCAGCTCACGCACCACACTCGCGGCCTTTGGACCTTGGAGCGCGAGCAGCGCCGTTTCGTCCGAGCGATCGGTGAAGGTGCAGCGACCGCGCACTTGGCTCGCGAAGTGCGCCTGCATCTTGTCGCGGTTGGAAGCGTTGCAGACCACCAGGAAACGCGTCTCGCTGAGCCGGTAGACGATCAGGTCGTCGAGAATCGTCCCGCGCTCGTTGCAGCAGACCGTGTAGACGGCACGGCCCGGCGCGAGCTTGGCGATATCGTTGGTGACCAAGCTGTCGAGGCAGGCCGCAGCGCCCGGGCCTTCGAAGTAGAGCTCGCCCATGTGCGAGACATCGAAGAGGCCGACGGCGGTGCGGACCGCTGCGTGCTCTTGCGTCACGCCCTTGTATTGGACGGGCATCTCCCAGCCAGCGAAGGGCACCATGCGTGCCCCGAGGGCACAGTGGCGTTCATAGAGGGGGGTGCGTCGCAATGCGTCAGTCACGGGGCGGACCTTAGCGTCGGGACCGCCGCGATTCAAGCTCGGGTTGCCGTGAACGGACGGCTTCTGCGCCTGAAAGGGCCTGGGCCCCGGCGGCGGTCCGCTGCCCAGGCCCAGCGGCGGCTCACCAAGGTCAGCGTATTCGATGAGTCGTCGATTCGATGCGCAACCGCAGCCGGGCTCGACCGATGGGGGCGGGCATGGAAACACTCGAACTCTATCAGCGTGGGGAAGTCGTGGCTCGTTACGACCTTGGCGGGCGCGCGATTGAAATCGGTCGTGCGTTGGGCTGCGATATCGTGGTCAACGATCCGGGCCTGGCCGAGCGGCATTGGCTCGTGATGCAGAAGCGCGGGACGGTCGTGGTCTTCGACGTGTCAGGTGGCAAGCGAGAACGCTCGCTGGAGCATCACTTGCCGCTGAACCAGCTGGTGCCGCTGGGGCGCCACTACGCGCTCAAGCGAGTCAATCTTGCGGTGCAAGCCAGCGTTCCGAAAGCCGAGCCTCGGACGGAGTCGCTCTCGACACTGCGACTGCCGCTCTCGCGTCTGGTGATTCTGCAGGGGCGAGGCAGCGATGCGCGTCGCATCAGCATAGGCGAGGGGCCGATCCACGTCGGGCGCGCGCTCGACAACGAGATCACTGTGCCGGATCCCGCTGTGAGCGAGCATCACCTGCGGCTCGAACCTTGCGAGGCGGGCCTGGTGTTGCGCGACCTCGGTAGCCGCAACGGCAGCTTCGTGAACGGAGTGCGCGTGCACACGGCGGTCGTGGCCGAGGGCGCGCTGATTCGTGTCGGGCGGACCGATCTGCGGATCTTGGCCCGCGGCGGCGAAGGGCACGGCCCGACCATGGTCGCCGAGTCGTCCGCGATGCTGCAGGTCCTCGGGGACGTGCAGCGGGCGGCGGGGCTGCCCTGGCCCGTGCTGATCGTCGGCGAAAGCGGCACCGGCAAGGAAGGCATCGCGCTCTCCCTGCACACCCTGGGCACTCGCAAGTCGCAGAGCTTCGTGGCCGTGAACGCTGGCGGCATGCCGCGCGAGTTGATCGAGTCCGAGCTCTTCGGCCACGAGAAGGGCGCGTTTACCGGGGCGAGTGCCGCACACAAGGGCGTATTCGAACAAGCACACAAAGGTACGCTATTTCTGGATGAGATTGGCGAGTTGCCGCTCGACCTGCAGGCGCGGCTGCTGCGCGTGATCGAGACGGGCGAGGTGCGGCGAGTCGGTGCGGAGGCAGCGCTTCGCGTGGACGTGCGCTTGCTCTGCGCCACCCATCGCGATTTGCGCGCCATGGTCTGCGAGGGAGCGTTTCGACAGGACCTCTATTACCGCATCGCGCGCTTGGTGATCGAGGTTCCGTCGCTCCGCAAACGGCCAGAAGACGTGCGTGCTCTCGCCAAGCATTTCCTCGCGCAGATTTCGGTCGAGCTCGGAGCACGCGAGCTTTCGAGCGAGGCGATGTCGCTTCTGGTCGCCTACGCGTGGCCCGGCAACGCGCGCGAGCTTCGCAATGTGCTCTGTGCTGCGGCAGCGGCAGCCGGTGCACGGATCGAGATCAGCGACGTGGAGCGCGCGCTGGCGCGAGTCAGCGGTCCCGGTGCGTCACGCCAGATGAGCGATGAGGCGCTGCGGCGCGCGGTGGACGAACACCGTGGAAACCTCACTGCTGCCGCCCGCTCACTCGGGATCCCTCGCTCGACCTTGCGTGATCGCTTGAAGAGCGCAGCGTAGTGGTGGCTTTCTCACACGCTAGGGATTGCGCTGCAAGTGCCCCCGCGCAGCGGCGAGCCCGGTCGGTGCCAGCATCTGCTCGGGTGTCATGCGCAGCGCAACGGAGGGGTCGCTCTTCCACCAGGTGCGCTGGCGGCGGGCATACACGAGTGTCGCGCGCTCGATGCGCGCTTGGGTCTCCTCGCCAGGACCTCCGATCGTGAGCGCGTCCATCATCTCGCGGTAGCCGACCGAATGCAGCGCGCGCACGTCGGTCCCGTGCTTCTTGATCAATTGCTCCACCTCTGCAGCAAATCCCTGCTCGAACATGCTTCGGACTCGCTTGCGGATGTGTTCGGCATAATGTGGGACCGGTAGATCCAGCACCACGCTGAAGTCACGGTAGCGTGGGGCGCCAAGCGCGTGCGCAGCGTGTAGCTCTCCGAGCGCGGTGCCGGTTTGCCGGTGGACCTCGAGCGCGCGCACGACGCGAAGCTTGTCGTTGACGTGGATCCGTGTGGCACTGGTTGGGTCGACGCGTGCCAGCCGAGCGTGCATCTCCAGCGGCCCAAGCTCGTCCCAGCTGCGCTCGAGCTCCTCGCGCAGCACCCGGTCCACCGCCGGCACGGAGACCAGGCCCCGCAGGAGCGCGCGCAGCCACAGGCCCGTGCCACCGACCACGATGGGAACGTTGCCGTTAGCGACGACCTCGGTGATCGCGCGGTCCGCCAGCGCAGCGTAGGCGGCAGCATCGAGAGTCTGCTCCGGCTCGGCGATGTCGATGAGGTGGTGCCGCAGGTCGCCGAGCTCTGCCACCGTAGGCTTGCCCGAGCCGATGTCGAAGCCGCGATACACTTGTATGCTATCGGCTCCGATCAGCTCGCCACCCAGCGTACGCGCTAGCTCGATGGCCACCTGCGTCTTACCGACGCCGGTAGGCCCGGTGAGCACGATGATGGATGGCGCCGGCATGACTCAGCGACCCAAGCGACGTTCCAGCTCATCGAAGGAGAGCGTGCA
>JADGRG010000594.1 GCA_017881145.1 Sandaracinaceae bacterium
CCCGCCGAGCAGCCTTCGGCTCTCGGCTATAGTTACATGCCCGCCGAGCAGCCTTCGGCTCTCGGCTATAGTTACATACCGGCCGAGCAGCCTTCGGCTCTCGGCTATAGTTACATGCCCGCCGAGCAGCCTTCGGCTCTCGGCTAGGTACTCGCGATGAACCTCTATCGACGATTCCGAGACGCAGCGCTTTGCATCGTGCTTCTGGCGCTGCCCTTCTTCGTGCTGCGGGCCAACCTCAAGGACCCGGCCAAGACCAACGCCGTCGATCGCGCGATCCTCGAAGCCAGCGCGCCAGTGCAGTATGGCGCGACTCAGCTCGCGCAGGGCGTCTCCGGCATCCTGCAGGAGTACGTGTATCTGGTCGAGGTCAAGCGCGACAACGAACGGTTACGCGAAGAAAACGCTCGACTGCGCGAGGCCAACTACAAGTTGATGGGTGAGGCCAGCGAGAATCGCCGGCTACGCCGCATCCTGCAATTGCGTGACGAGGTGCGCGGAAATCTGCTGAGCGCGCAGGTCATCGGCAAGGAAGTCTCGCCGTTCTTCCGCGTGACCCGCGTAGTGCTGGATCGGGGCGAGCGTGACCACGTGCGCGCGGGCATGCCTGTGCTCACGGCGGACGGCCTGGTCGGACAGGTTCGCCGCACCTGGGGTCGCTACGCCGACGTGCTGCTGACGGCGGACAAGACCAGCGCCATCGACGTGGTGGTGCAGCGCAGCGGCGCGCGCGGCATGCTCAAGGGCACGGGCTCGGACGACAACTACGTCTGCACGCTCGAGCAGCTCTCGCGCGAGGACGACGTAAAGCCCGGTGACCTGATCGTGACCTCCGGCCTCGGACAGCGCTTTCCGGCGTCGATCTTGGTGGGCAGCATCAAGGAGGTCGTGAAGCACGAATACGGCCTCTACCAGGAGGCGACCGTCACGCCGGCCGTCGCGTTCTCGCGCCTGGAAGAGGTGCTGATCATGAACGCTGGCTCACGCGCCTCCTCCGTAGCCGAGCCCGTCGCCAAGGGTGGGCGCTGATATGCGCAGCGTGGCCATCGTGCTCTTCGGGTTTGGCTTGCTCGCGACGCATGCGGCCGTGGCCACGCTGGCGCCCATGCATACCTTCGCACCGAACCTGGTGCTGCCGATCGCGATCTGCCTCGGTGTGTCCGCCGATGTGCACGTGGTGCGCGGTGCCGTGATCTCCTTCGTGCTCGGCTACGCGCTCGATGCCTTCTGCGGCAATCCGATGGGGCTACAGACCTTCGTGCTGGTGGCATCGTTCATGCTGGCGCGCGGCGTGGCGTTTCGTTTGCTGCCGCAGGGCGCATTCATGTCGGCGGTGCTCACCTTCGCCATGGCGCTGCTCTCCGGCTTCGGGGTCTTGGCTCTGCGCGCCATCTTCGAACAACAGCGCGAGATCCTCAGCTACGAGCCTTTACGCACGGCCTCGATTCTCCTGGGCTCTGCACTGACCACCGCTCTCTTTGCGCCCGCCATCTTCGCCGCGGTGCGCAGGGTCGACGGCCGGCTTTTGCAGAAGACCGACGAGCGCGCGACGATGGCATAGGATGGACGCAGGCCGAGGCAAGTAGTCGATGACCATGCTTTCCGTGCGCCGCGAGGTCGGCGAGTTCAAGAAGCGCTACAAATGGATGGCGCTCTTCGTGATCTTCTCGATGAGCGCCCTTTTGGTGCGTCTCTTCGAGCTGCAGATCGTCGAGCATGCGCGCTGGGCCGCTGAGGCGCAGAAGAACATCACGAAGGTGCTGCGGCTGCCGGCGACACGCGGTTTGATCCGGGACGTCAAGGGCCACGTGGTCGCGGAAAATCGGCCCTCCTACAACGTATTCGTTACGCCGCAGCTGCTCGGCGAAGAGGAAGTGAACCAGATCGCGCAGCTGATGGGCCTCAGCGAGGCGCAGAAGCAAGCCTTCGTCCACACCATCGAGAGCGTGCCGGCGCGGAGGCGTTCGCATCTGGTGCAGGTCTTCACCGACATCACGCGCGACCAATATGCGTCGCTCGAAACCCACAAGCGTGAGCTTCCCGGCACCGACGTGGTGGCGGTGCCGATCCGGTCCTACCCCTACAAGGGCCTCGGGGCGCACACCGTCGGCTTCCTGAACGAAGTCAGCGCCGACGACCTCAAGACGCTCGCCGGTTTGGGTTATGGGCCCGGGCATTTCGTGGGACGCGCTGGTGTCGAGCGCGCTTGGGAGAGCTACCTGCGCGGCAAGGATGGCGAGCAGCGCATGGTGGTCGACGTGCGTGGGCAAGAGCTGGATGGCAGCGATCGGGCGCCGCGATCGAAGCCCTTGCGCAAGGAGCCCGTGCCCGGACTCGACCTGCGCCTGACGCTCGACATGGACATGATGCGCTCGGTGGAGCGTGCGTTCCGCGGCCATCCATCGGGTGCGGCAGTCGTGGTCGATGTCCACACGGGCAGGGTGCGCGCGCTCTTCTCCAAGCCTGGCTACGACTTGAACGAGATGTCTGGCGGGCTCTCCAACGAGCGCTCGCAAGAGCTCGGCGACAACCCGTTTCGTCCGCTCATCGACAAGACCACCTACGAGAGTTACTTCCCTGGCTCCACCTTCAAGCCGATCTCGGCGCTGGCTGCGTTGCAGGACGGCATCTTGAGCTCGGGCGCACACATCGACTGTCCTGGCTATTACGAGCTGGGCCACCGCCGTTTTCGCTGTTCCCACGTGCACGGCGAAGTCGACATGCGCAAGGCCATCGTGCAATCGTGCAACGTCTACTTCTATCACTTGGCCGAGCAGGTCGGCATCGATCGCTTGGCGCGCTACGCGAACGAATTTGGCCTCGGGCAGAAGACCGGCATTGGCATCAACACCGAGGCCAGCGGTTTCATGCCGACCCGCAAGTGGTATGAGCGGCACCATCACAATCGCTATCACCTCGGCTTCACGCTCAATGCCGCGATCGGTCAGGGCAACACGCGTGTCACACTGATCCAGCTCGCGATGATGTACACGGCGATCGCCAGCGGCGGCACGCTCTACGTTCCGCAGCTGGTCGAGCGCGTCGAGCGTCCGGACGGTTCGATCGTCGAGGAGTTCGAGCCGCGCGTGCGCAGGCGCATCGCAGTCGACCCGGCTTTCCTCACCTACGTGATCGATGGCCTCTTCGGCGTGGTCAACGATCCCAAGGGCACGGCGTATGACGCGCGCATCGAGGGTGGCGTGCCGGTCGCAGGCAAGACGGGCACCGCGGAGGTTTCCAAGAAGAAGCTCGAACCCAACGAGGATCCGCGCCGCGCTTGGTACTATCGTCGTTCGCACGCTTGGTTTGCCGGCTTCGCGCCCGCGGACAAGCCCGAGCTGGCGATCGTGGTATTGGTCGAGCACGGAGGCCAGGGCGGCAAATATGCGGCGCCCATCGCCATCCAGATCCTCCAAGAAGCGCTAGGCTCTCCCGCAACCGACACGGCCCACCGTCCGGTGCTGGTCGCGAAGAAACCTTGATCACGGACGTGCTTCGGCTCTTCGCGTAGTCACATAGCCATGGAGTAGCCTTCGGCTCTCCATGTAGGATTCATCTCATTCATGGCGCTGCGTCGCGGATTCCAAGAGAGTTTCGATTGGCCGCTCTTCGTCACTACCGTGGCGATTGCAGTGGTGGGTGTGGTCAACCTCTATAGCGCCACCAGCGCTGCCGGCGCATCGCTGCGTGACGTCTACATCCAGCAGATCTACTGGCTCACCTTTGGCGCAGGCACGGCCGTCTTGGTTGCCGCGATCGACTACCGACACTTCGAGCGCTACGGCTGGGTCGCCTACGGCTTCGGTGTGGTGCTGCTGATTTTGGTCTTCTTGCTGGGCCGCGAAATCCGCGGCTCCCAGCGCTGGATCCCGCTCGGCCCCTTCTCGCTGCAGCCGAGCGAGCTGATGAAGCTCTTCTTCATCGTCGCGCTCGGCAAGCACCTGCACAATGATCCGCGCACCGAAGGCCGCACGCTCAAGGACCTGATCATCCCCGGGCTGATCCTGGCGCTGCCGCTGCTACTGATTCTCGCACAGCCCGACCTCGGCACCGCGCTCTTGCTGGTGTTCGTGTTCGCGACGGTGATGTTCCTGACCCACCTCAAGCTGCGCTCGCTGGTCACCTTGGTGGTCACACTGGCTGCCAGTGCGCCGCTCACCTGGCGCTACCTGCTCAAGGACTACCAGCGCGAGCGGCTGACGTCGTTCCTGGATCCCGAGAAAGATCTGCTCGACACCGGCTGGCACGCGCACCAAGCCAAAGTTGCCATCGGCAGCGGCGGCTTCACCGGCAAAGGCTTCCTGCAGGGCACGCAAAATCAGCACAAATTCCTGCCCGATCAGCACACCGACTTTCCCTTTCCGGTGTGGGCCGAGGAACAAGGCTTCGTAGGCGCCGTGCTCTTGATCTTCCTCTACATGGTGCTGGTGCTCTGGGGCCTCAAGATCGCTTCCGAAGCCAAGGACCGCTTCGGTGCAGTGGTTGCAGTGGGCGTCTCGGCGCTGATCTTCTGGCAAGCCGTGATCAACCTCGGCATGGTCTGCGGCATGTTGCCAGTGGTGGGCATCACCCTGCCGCTCTTCTCCTACGGCGGCTCGAGCGTGCTCACCATCATGACCGGCATCGGTCTACTGATGAACGTGTCGATGAGACGCTTCCACTTCTGAAGCGCCTACGCTCACTTCCCCAGGTTGTTGGAGAGCACCAGGCTCACGATGCGGCGGTCGCCGTTGCGTAGGAGGCCGACGCTGATGGTGTCGCCGGGGTGGAACTTTTCGAGTCGTAGGTTGAGCTCGACGTTGCTGTGAACGGCGTTGCCGTCGAGGTCGGTGATCAGGTCGCCGAGCAGAATGTCGCCGCTGGCCGGATCTCGTCGCGTGGGCAGGACTCCTACTTGGTCGGCCGGTGAGCCAGGCACGACGCGCAGCACCAGCACGCCATCGAGGCCGATACGTTCTGTGAGCGCGTCGTCGGCGAGCTCGACGCCCATCACGGGTCTGATCTCGCGACCATAGGCGATGAGCTGCGGCACCACGCGCGCGACCGTGTCGACCGGTACAGCAAAACCGACACCGGCCGAACCTCCAGAAGGGCTCACGATCGCGGTGTTCATGCCGATCAGCCGGCCCGCGCTGTCGAGCAGAGGCCCGCCCGAGTTGCCCGGGTTGATGGCGGCGTCGGTCTGGATCACGCCCGCGATGGGCAGGCCGCCGGAGCCTTCGATCTCACGGCCGAGGCCGCTGATCACGCCGGTCGAGAGCGTGTAGTCGAGACCAAAGGGCGAGCCGATGGCGACCACGTCTTGGCCGACCACCAAGTTGCGCGAGGTGCCGATGGCCAAGGGCGCAAGCCGCTGAGCAGCACCCACGATGCGCAGCACGGCGATGTCGTTGCGCGAGGAATGTCCGACCAAGCGTGCACGCCACTCACTGTGGTCCGCCAGCGTGACGCGGGCTTCGTCTGCGCCCGAGATCACGTGGAAGTTCGTCACGATGTCGCCCTGGTTATCCCAGATGAAGCCCGAGCCCGTGCCCTGGGGAACTTTCAAGGCATTCATGCTGAACGGCGCCTGGCGCACTGCCAGCGTCGTGATGTGAACCACCGACTTCCAGGTGTTGCGGAAGAGCTCGATGCGAGCCTTCTCGCCACTCAGCAGATCGCCGCGCGGCGTGACGGGTCGCGGGGTCGCGAGCGCTGGCGAGTTGCGTGGCAGCACCAGGCTCTCCAGGCGATACATGCGATACGAGAGCGAGCCGACGGCGATCAGCAGCGCCAAGACCAGGAGGCCGAGCAGCCGGACCACCAGTCGGGCGCGGCGTTCAGCCGGTGTGGGGCGGGCAGCGGCTGGCCGTCGAGGCTTGGGCACTTCCATCGCGGCGGCTCGCACTTCCAGCTCTTGGTCGATGTCCGGCATGAGATTCTGCGCCCGCATACTACACCCAGCGAGCAGGCCGTCGACTTGCCTCGGCGGGCACTGTCAGGCTTTTGTGCCCGTTTCGTAGACGCTCCCTTTTCGATCGTGCATGCTCGCGCCCACCGTGGAAGCAAAACAGCCCCACGTGCTGATCGTGGACGACGACCCCGATTCTCGGGAAGAGTTGATTCACCAGCTCGTGGGTCAAGGTCAGGCGCTCGACGTCGCCGAGGACGCGCAGAGCGGCCTCGCCAAGCTCAAGAGCGGCCG
>JADGRG010000052.1 GCA_017881145.1 Sandaracinaceae bacterium
CGCGGGAAACCTACGATGAAGACTGGAGTGTCGTGCATCGCGGGCCCGGCGCCGTCCCACATCGCAACGTCGTCCGGATCGCACCCGCGCGCCATGAGCGACCACGGCCGCGATTCCTCCAGGGATAGCTTGCCGGTCTGAAGCTCGAGCAGGGCCAGCTGCGAAACGTGGGCCCGCTCGGCGGCAGCGTACGCCTCGTCGTAGTGACCTAACGCGTCACACGTTCTGGCGAGCGGGTAGAGCAGCTTATGCTGGTGTACGAATTCCCGCTGGTTCTCCAGCGCCAGCGACAGCTGTCTATGCGATTCTGTGTACTGGCCGGCTCTCTCGGCTAGCACGGCCGACATCAGCAGTCTCTCCGGGTCAGCTGCGAGCGTTTTGTCATGCTCGAGGTGACGCAGCGTTTCGCGCGCCTCATCGAGACGATGCAAGCGCTCCTGGATGCAGGCAACTACCAGCGCCGATCGTCCCGCCTGCGGCGGATGTGCCAGCAGCTGCTGCAGTGCCGGCTCCGCTTCGTGCACCGCTCCCATCATGATCAGAAGCAGTACGATCAGCACGCTGATTTCGGGAGTCAGTTGCTCGAGCTGCTGCCAGCCCTCCAGGGCGGCCAGGGCCTCCTCGAGCCGCGTCGAGTCGTAACAACACTGCGCAAAGGCCCAGCGAATCGTGGCGTGCGTCGGCGCGAGAGCCACGGCATCGCGCAGCGCCAGATACGCTGCGTTGTACTCACAGCGATCCATCTGCAGTACGCCCAGGTTGTACAGCAGGCCCGCCGAGGGCGGGCCAAGCTGCAGTGCCCGCTCGAACGCTGCAAGGGCTTGCGCGTGACGCCGCATCGGGCGCAGCGCGGTGCCGAGATTTTGCCAATGTGTGGCGACCGTCGGCTGCATCAGCGTGAGCGCATTGAAAACTCGTACCGCCTCCTCGTGCCGCCCTTGACGGCAGAGGATCTCCCCGAGCACTTCCAGCGCGCCTGGGTGATGCTGGTGTGCACCGAGCACCTGCAGGCACCTCTGCTGCGCCGCTGGCAGCTGACCGTTTGCCAGATCCAGTCGCGCCAGGTCCAAGAGCGTTTGGGGATCGGAGGGAGATGACATCTGGAGCAAATTCGACCGCTCGGGGCAGCCGGCCCCCTTTTTCTGCGACCGCGCCATATTGGACTGTTCGTCAGGGATTGGCGAGCTGAGGACCTTGGCGGGCTGCTTGCGCTAGGGTATATCCTCTCGCATATGACAGCTTCCACGCGCAATACCGCACTGCGCGTCTCGCGCATCCGCTCTGCGAGTCTACGATGCCCGCGGCGCTTGAGCATCGCGTGCCGGTGACCCAAGCGATTCCGTGAGCGCAACTGATCAAGCTCACCGTGCGGGTATCGCTAGCGCCGTGCGGGACCATCGTGCCGGCCGCCTGCGCGAGGCGGTCTCGGCCTACGAGGCGCTGCTTCGTCGGACACCGAACGACGCCGATATCCTGCAGCTGCTCGGCTTGGCGCTCGGCCAACTCGGCCGTCACGCGGACGGAGTCGCGCTCTTCGCCCGTTCCCTGGAGCTCAAACCCGATCGCCCCACCGTTCTGCTGAATCTCGCCCAAGCCCTGCACGCACTAGGTCGAAACGACGAGGCTCTGCGCGCCTGTGACCGCGCGCTCGCGCTGGATGGTTCGCTCGCGGCTGGGTATCGAACCCGCGCCGCAGTGCTAACGGCGCTCGGACGACGCGAACAAGCGCTCGCGAATGCCGGCCAGGCCGTGCGTCTTGCGCTCCAGGATGCCGGAGCGCACGCAGATCTTGGCGTCGCGCTGGAGGCAGTCGGACGAGACCGGGACGCGCTGCAATGCTTCGAGCGGGCTATTGCGCTCGAGCCGAACCTGGCCGCAGCACATCACAACCACGCCATGTTGTTGGCGCGCATCCAACAGTATGAGCGTGCGCTGCGGAGCTTCGATCGAGCGCTCGCCTTGCAGCCGCATCATGCCGCGCTCCACACCAATCGAGGAAATGTCCTCAGGGAGCTCGGGCGACCGCAGGAGGCCGTGCAGAGTTATTCCCTCGCGCTCGCGCTCGAGCCCGGCAATGCCGAATCGCTTCACAATCGCGCCGTCGCGTATTTGATGCTGGGTCAATATGCGGAAGCGCTGCGCGATTATGACGCGCTGTTTGCTCAAGGTAAGCACAGTGCGCCCGATCTGGTCGGCCGCGGTGCGGCACTCGTCGCGCTGGGTTGCTACAGTGAAGCGCTGGGACCTCTCGAACGCGCAACCGAGCTCCTGCCGGGCGAGGCGGAAGCGCACATTCAGCGCGGTGTCGCGCTGCTGAATGTCGGGCGACACGCCGAGGCCGTCGAGAGCTTCGATCGAGCCCTCGCGATCCGGGCTGACGTGCCAGAGGTGTTGAACAACCGCGGTGTGGCGCTTACCGAGCTCGGACACATGTCCGAAGCACTGCAGAGTCTCATCCGCTCCTCGGCCTTGAATAGCACGGCGCCCGACACTCATATGAACATGGGTATCGTCTTCAGAGCTCTCGGACGTTACCGTGAATCGGCCGCGAGCTTCGGGCGCGCGCTGGCTTTCAAGCCGAATGACCCTTCCGCCAAGATTGCACTGGCCTTCCTGCATCTCACGCTCGGGGAGCTTACTGTGGGATGGCCTCTTTACGAAACGCGCTTCGATGTGCCGGCGCTCGGTAACCCGCCGCGTCACTTCAACGTTGCGCGATGGAGCGGGACGCAGCCGCTGGCAGGCAAGGCCCTGTTGGTACACGCCGAGCAGGCATTGGGCGATGTCGTTCAGTTTTCCCGCTACCTGCCGTTGCTCGCGGCGCAAGGGGCAACCCTCGTGTTCGAGGTGATGCCCTCGCTCAAGGCGTTGATGCGCACTTTGCCGGCTCCGATCCAGATCGTCGGCCGTGGCGAGCCCCTGCCTCCGGTCGACTACTACTGCCCGCTTCTGAGTCTACCGCTCGCGTTGAAAACTCAACTCGACACGATCCCGGCTCAGGTGCCGTACCTCGCGGCGGAGCCAGAGCGAGTGGCCAGGTGGGCGCAGCGGCTGCGGGCGCTTCCGGGTTTGCGCGTCGGGATAGCCTGGCAGGGCAACCTGGCTGTGGAGAAACTCATCTGGGCTCGCGGGCGCTCGATCCCACTCGCGGCTCTGGAGCCGCTGGCGCAGATTCCAGGTGTAAGCCTCGTGGCGCTGCAGAAGGGGCCGGGATCCGAGCAGCTGCGTGAGGTCGCATTCCGCGACCGCATGATCGATCTGGGTTCGGACTTCGATGACGGGCCGGATGCGTTTCTCGACACCGCAGCCGTCATGGAGAATCTTGACCTGGTGATCAGCACCGACACCTCCATTGTGCATCTCGCCGGAGCACTCGCCCGGCCAACGTGGATCGCTCTCCCGGCTACACCGGAGTGGCGTTGGCTCCTGGAGCGCAGCGACAGTCCCTGGTATCCGACGATGCGGCTGTTTCGCCAGCCGCGCAGGGGAGATTGGGAGTCTGTCGTTGCCGCGCTCGTCGAAGCGCTCACACCGCTGGCGTCCAAACGCAGCAAAAGGTGAGATGCATGCGTCGAACCCTTTTGCGGGCGGCAACGCGGGTGCCACGCCTGCGTGGCCACGCAGGGGTGACTGCGAGGCGGTCGTCAGCGGCGTTGCTTCAGCGCTCGAGGCTACTGGACGCGCTTGATCCGGGTCTTGCGCCCCTTGTCGGCCGCGAGCCAGATCGAGCTCATCGCTCCGTGCTCGATGCGAACGGCATCGCCCACGGCGAACTGGATGCTGGACGTCGGTTCAGCCTGGATCCAGACCTGCTCGTTGTCGAGTGTGAAGACGTACTCGCCGCGGGCTCCCTCCCGGAGCGCGACGATCTTCCCCGTCAGCGCGTCGTTTTGCGTCGCGCGGTACGTGCGAGCGGGATCGCGTTTCTGTGCGATATCGGCCGTCAATCCAAACTGATCTGCTTCGATCTTCGGCAATGTGCCTGCGAGAGCGTCA
>JADGRG010000595.1 GCA_017881145.1 Sandaracinaceae bacterium
CGCGCGTGGCAACGGTCGCGAACCTGAGCCTGCGCGCTTGGCGCGGCGAGGCCCTGGTCGCTGCGCTCGACCTGGAAGGAGTCGCTGCCAGCAGCGGCGCCGCATGTTCGTCCGGCAAGAGCGAGCCGTCAGCCGTGCTGCTGGCGATGTATCCCGGCGAAGAGTGGCGCGCACACTCCGCGTTGCGTCTGAGCTTTGGCGTGGAAACTACCGAAAGCGAAGCTGAACTTGCTTTGAGCGCGCTTCGAAGAGTGCTCACTCGTCCGCCCGGCTGACGATCTTCAGTCAATGTCGAGCTCTCTCGTGAGAATCTCGGGACGAATCCTGCTTTATCTGGAAGCGCATTGAAACCATGTGAGTTTCTTCGGGTGCTTGTTTGCGCCGATCGATTCCTTTGAAGAGAACGCTCGCTTGACCTGCGCTCGGGCTTGGGGCAGGAGGAGCGTCCCATGTCGAGTGCCACGAGGGTGCTGGTTGCGATGAGCGGTGGAGTGGACTCCTCGCTGGCTGCCGCGCTGCTGAAAGAGCAGGGCCGCGAGGTTGTCGGCGTGACCCTGCACCTCTGGGACGCTGAAGGCGAAGACAAGGTCGGTCGCTGCTGCGCTCCGGAGGACCGCGACGATGCGCGCCGCACCTGCGACCTCTTGGGCGTGCCGCACTACGTAATCGATGAGCGGGAGGCCTTCCGCCGGCAGGTGGTGGAGCCCTTCGTGGCCACCAACCTCGAGGGGCGGACGCCGATCCCGTGCGTGGCCTGCAACCAGCACGTGAAGCTGACCCGCTTGTGGCAGCTCGCCCAGAGCTTCGGCGCGACGAAGCTTGCGACCGGTCACTACGCCAGAGTCGCCGCTGATGGCCTGGCAGATGGGCATTCACGCGTTCAGCTCCTGCGCGGTCTGGATGAGGACAAGGACCAGAGCTACTTCCTCTTCGGCGTGCCGCAGGTGGTGCTCAGCAACTTGGTCCTGCCCCTCGGCGAGCTGCGCAAGACCGAGTCGCGCGAGGTGGCCAGGCGCTTTGGCCTGCCCAACTGGGACAAGCCCGATTCACAGGAGCTCTGCTTCGTGCCTGACGGCGACATCGGCGGTTTCGTGAAGCGCCATGCGGAGGGGGCGGGTCAAGCCGGAGATATCGTGGATGAGTCGGGCAGCGTGCTTGGCCGGCACGCGGGTGTCGAGGCATTCACCGTGGGGCAGCGGCGAGGGCTGGGTGTCCCGGGGCGGGCGCCGCGATACGTCCTGCGGGTGATACATGACACGCATCAGGTGGTGGTCGGGTCGTCGCAGGACTTGGATCGGCACGAGCTGGAGGCACATCAGGTGACCTGGACCGGCAGGCAGCCGGCGGAAGCCTTCCCTGCGACGGTCCAGATTCGCTCTCATCACCAGGGCGCGCAGGCCTTTGTCAGCCCGACGCCAGATGGCTTCCACGCCCGCTTCGAGCAAGCGCAGCGGGCGATTGCGCCGGGTCAGGCGGCGGTCGTCTACGTGGGTGACCGGGTGGTTGGTGGCGGGTTCATCGCGTGACGAAGCGTCGGCCGAGAACGCAGAGCGGGCGGGAACACCAGGTGGAGGGTCGGGTGCGCGACGTGACGCACACCGGGCAGGCGGTGGTCGACACCGAGGAGGGTGCTGTCTTCACGCGGGGCGCGCTGCCCGGTGAGCGCGTGCGGGTGGCCATCGAGGGGCGGCGGCAGAAGGTCCTGCGGGGAACGCTTACGGCACTGATCGAGCCCTCGCCGGACCGGGTGAGCGCCGCGTGTGCGTTGGCCGAACGTTGCGGCGGCTGCGCGCTGATGTCGCTGTCGATCGAGGCACAGCGCAAGCTCAAGCTCGAGCACGTGCGCCGCGCGACGCGGGAAGTGCGAGTGCCAGGCGTTGATGCACAGCTGGAGCTGGCAGGTGAGCCGCTGGGCTACCGGCGGCGCGTGCGCTTCTCCTTCAAACGCGTCGGGCAGCGGGCGCTGGTGGGCTACCGCGCGTTTGGCAGCCACGCGATCGTGGATGTCGAGCTCTGTCCAGTGCTGGAAGCGCCGCTCTCGGCGGCGCTGACGTTGGTGCGTGAGGAGCTGGTTGCGGTGCTGGAAGGCGCTGGCGAGATCGAGCTCGCGAAGGCCGAGCCGGATCACGTGGTTTTGTCGATCACCTGCGAGCAAGTAGCCTCGGTGCAAGCCTACCGAGCGGTCGAGGCACTGGTTGGCCGCGGTCCGATCGTGGGAACGTCGCTGCGGGTGGGCCAGGGCGCAGCCGCCACCTTTGGCGAGGTCGTGCAGTCCAGTCGCGGGTCGGACGGGCTTCTGCTTCATGCGCCGCCGCAGGGTTTCACTCAGGCCAACCGTCTCGTGAACGAGCGGCTTGTGGAGCTAGTGCTGGAGCTGGCGGAGGCGCGTGGGGCCGACGCCCTCGAGCTCTATGCAGGTCATGGCAACTTCACCGTGGCGCTAGCCCCGCTTGCGAAATCGCTGCTGGCCATCGAAGGCGACCACGCAGCCGTGGAGGCTTGCAGGCAGAACTTGCGCGTGCGCGGCCTGCGCAACGTGCGGGTGCTGGCGGGCGACGCGGCGCAGGTGGGCCGGGCGACGCGAGCGGACGTGCTGGTGGTTGACCCGCCCCGGACCGGCGCGCCAGCGCTGCGCGCGATCGTGGAGCAAACCCAGCCTGCGCGAGTCGTCTATGTTTCGTGCGACATGACGACCTTGCGCCGGGATCTGCAACAGCTCGCCAGCCTCGGCTACCAGGCGGATCGAGTGCACGCACTCGATATGTTCCCCCAGACCGGGCACGTCGAAGCCGTGGTTCGCATGGTCCGAGTGAGGCCGAGCTCACGGCCGAGTTGAATGGCAGCGCCTCGTTGTATTAGGTTCTGCCCCCAATGAAGTGCCCGTTCTGCGGTTCCGTGGAGAACAAGGTCATCGACTCGCGCCTCTCGCAAGGCGACGAGGTCACGCGTCGTCGTCGAGAATGCGAGGGTTGCGCCAGGCGCTTCACCACCTACGAGCGCATCGAGTTGGTGCTGCCGCTGGTCGTGAAGAAGGACGCTCGGCGGGAGCCTTTCGATCGACTCAAGGTCATGGCAGGCCTGCGCCGCGCCTGCGAGAAGCGTCCGGTGGCGTGGGAGCAGCTCGACAAGCTCGTCGATCAGATCGAGCGAGCGCTGGTCGAGTCCGGAGAGAAAGAGATCGACTCTTCGCGCATCGGCGAGGAAGTGATGCGGGGCCTCAAGGAGCTGGACCAGGTCGCCTACGTGCGCTTCGCCAGCGTGTATCGCAGCTTCAAGGACATCCACGAGTTCATGGCCGAGCTCTCGCAGCTTCTGACGCATCCCAAAGGTGACAGTGAGTGACGCGCAGGCGAAGCTCGACGCCCGCATGATGAGGCGCGCGCTGCGCGCAGCTGAACGCGGAGATCCGAGCCCCAATCCTCACGTCGGTGCGGTCGTCGCCCGCGGCGATAAGGTGATCTCCGTCGGCTTCCACGCGCGCTGCGGCGGGCCTCACGCCGAGGTGGATGCGCTGCGCCGCGCCAAGGGTGATGTCAGAGGCGCGACGCTCTACGTCACTTTCGAGCCGTGCAATCACCACGGGCGGACGCCTCCTTGCACGGAAGCGATTCTCGCGGCCGGCATCGCGCGCGTGGTGGTGGGTTGCGAAGATCCAGCGCCACACGTGCCCGGTAGCTCCGAGCGCTTGCGCAAGCGCGGAGTCGAAGTCGTGCTCGGGGTGGAGCGCGAGCGTGCCCGCAGCATGATCGTGGACTTCGAGAAGCACATGCTGCACGGGCTGCCTTACGTGACCCTGAAGGCCGCCGTGACACTCGACGGTCGGGTGGCGACTCGCAGCGGCGACTCGAAGTGGATCACGGGCGAAGCCGCCAGGCGCAGCGCGCACCGCATGCGGGCACAAGCCGACGCCGTTTTGGTCGGGATTGGCACCGTGCTGGCCGATGACCCGGAGCTGACGGTGCGCATGACGCGTGGTCGCAACCCCTTGCGCGTGGTGCTGGACACACATCTACGAACGCCAGTGCGCGGGAAGCTCGTCACGAGCGCCGCGCAGGTGCGAACGCTGATCTTGCACGGCAAGGCTGCCAGCCCAGCACGGGCCCGCGCGCTCACCAAGGCCGGCGTCGAGCTCGCTGCCGTCCGGACCGCTGCGTCCGGTAAGCTCGCGTTGCGCGACGTGCTCCGGACGCTAGCCAAGCGAGACGTCGTGCGTCTGCTCGTCGAAGGCGGGGCGCGCCTGCACGGCGCGTTCTTGGACGCTGGCCTTGCAGATCGAGCGGCCATCTACATTGCGCCGAAGATCATCGGAGATGCGCGCGCTCTGGCTTGGGCGAGCGGCAAGGGTGAGCAGCAGATAGCTCGTGCGTGGCAGCTGCGAGCACCGACGGTGGAGCGGCTGGATGACGACATCCTGGTGGTCGGCGAGCTGCTGCGCGGCAAGTGAAGAGCTGTCGAAAAATCGGCGCATCCCACTTGACTACAACAGGACGTAAGCCGCTATGAGCCATTTTTCGACAGCTCTTGAGTGAGAAAGCGCCTTCACGGACGTTCAGTCCCGGCAAGTTCGGGCCGCTTCGACCCGCTTCCGGTAACCGCTACGCTTTACCCGGTGTGTTCAGAAGGTTATGTCTAGCGGACCACAGCGCACGAGCGGCGCACAGGCTAGGAATCGAAATGCGTAGTAATGCCATCGAGCGAGTGCATCGGGCCCTCGAAGACGTCGCCGCCGGCAAG
>JADGRG010000053.1 GCA_017881145.1 Sandaracinaceae bacterium
CAACCCGTCGGCATCTGCGCCGTCTCCAATGCGGTGGAAGAAGAGCTTCGTGAAGTAGCTGTCCTCGGCGTTTGCGTCGTAGTTGACTTCGCCGGGCTTGGGGTAGCGCGAGTAGTAGAAGCCGGAGTCGTCATGCAACCATTCGACGTTACTCCACTTGGCGTGGCCGAGCGCGTCGGCTAAGAGCTTGCGCGCACCGACATCGTAGATGTGTAAGATCGCGCGCTCGTCGCCGCTGCCGGAGATGCCGAAGGCGACGAAGCGTCCATCCGGCGACGGGAAGATATAGTCGAGCGCTGCATGCTCGCCGTAGCTTTCGGGATCGACGAGGGGCTGGTCGAGCGGCAGCTCTGTGCCGGCGTTGGCGCAAGTCGGCAGCGCGTAGAGGGCAGGGCGCTCGCGGCCGGCTTCTCGCAGCGTGAAGAAGACGCGGCACTCTGCCTGCACGACCTCCCCAACCGTGCCGATCGATAGAAGCTCTCGCAGACGTGTCTCGGCCGCGGGATCGCGCAACCCGGCGATCGCCGCCTCGGTGCGCGCGGTCTGCGCATCGATCCAAGCTCGGGAAGCGCCGTTGTCGGTCTCGAGTGCCCGATAAGGGTCGTCGATGCTCAGTCCGAACACGTTGTCGTGCACCGCGCCCTTGCGCAGCTCGGCGTTCAGGCGCGTGAGCTCCGCGGGCAGCGTGGTCGATGCGCGGCGAGCATCGGCAACGGAATGTGGCGGCGTGCGCGCCGTGCCGTGACAGGCGCCGACGACGAAGAGAGCCAGCAGGAGCGCAACGCGTTGCATGCCAGCACCCATAGCCCGACGGTCGTGTGCAGGACAAGCGTGTGCAACGGTGCGCTGCGCTTTCATCCACTGCCCACGCGCAGGGGGTCCTGCAGACTCGCCTCGGCGCTGGCGATGACACGGGGGTCACGCTCACTCGGTGGCAAGTGTACGCGATGCCGACGTGCCTACCGGCGCTGGACAGGCAGCTCCCTACGCGAAGATACACAACGAGGCTGAAGAGCTGTCCAGAAACGGCTCATAGCGGCTTACGTCCTGCCCAAAAATCCTCGAAATACACGAGTATTCCTGCGGTTTTTTCTGCGGGCGCGCTCGCTCTGCGCCGATTTCTGGACAGCTCTTGAGGTTCGGCGCGGCCTGGCTGCAGAGCGCGTACAAATGTCACACCGGAGCTCCCCGCCCCTTCCAGAGTTTCGTCACTCGTGGGATGAATCAGCCCATGAATATTCGTGACCAGTTGCAGACCGACTTGAAAGAAGCGATGCGCGCCAAGGACGAGGTGCGGCTCGAAAACGTGCGTGCGGTGCGCGCGGCCGTGCTCAATCGTGAGGTCGAGCTGGGGCGCGCGGTGGACGACGCCGAAATTCTGCAGCTGATCCGTGGCATCGTGAAGCAACGCATCGAGTCGATCAGCATGTACCAAGACGGAGGTCGACAAGACCTGGTCGAGCGCGAGACCCGCGGCAAGCACTTGCTCGAAGGCTACCTTCCCGCTGCCCCCGACGCCGCGGCAGTCGAAGCGACAGTGCGCGCCGTCATCGCCGAGCTGGGCGCGACCAGCATGAAGGACATGGGCGCGGTGATGAAGGCCGTCAGCGCGCGCCTGGGCCCCGCCGCCGACGGCAAGCTCGTGAGCAGCCACGTCAAGCAAGCGCTCGCCGGCAAGTGAAGCGTGGAGGGTAGTGGACGGACAGGCAGCGCAGCGCCTACGTCGCGCGCTTCGGCGTGGGCTTCTTGAGCACACGTTTGGGCGCTTTCTGCACGCTGGCGACGCTGGCCTCGAGCAGCGCTCGCATGGTCTTGGTCACGTCACGCACCTGTTGCTCGACCGCGGTCTGCGGCAGCTTCTTCGCCAGCGGGCCATCGAGGACCAGGCACGCAAGGCCGTGCGAGAGCGACCAACAGAGCGTTATGAGCGCGGCCTCGGAGGGGACCGCTGGCAGACCGGCCTTCACCGTCTCGTGGACGATGCGTGCGACCGTCTGGAACGCGCGATCTCCTTCGGCCTTTGCGCCAGGACAGTGATCGTGGTCGACCAGCTCGGGCCGAAACATGATCCGGAAATGCGCCGGGTAAGCGCACGCGAACTCGACGTAGGACTGACCGACTGCAGCGAGCCGACCGGCAGCGGAGAGCTTGGCGTTATGCTGGTCGCCCGCGGCTAGCTCCATGCGCTCGGTGAGCAAGCGAAAGCCTTCTTCGCAGATCTCGCCCAGCAGAGCTTCGCGGTCGGGGAAGTAGTGATAGGGAGCCTGGTGGGTGACGCCGGCACGCCGCGCGACTTCCCGCAGGCTGAGCTTTTGCAGCCCCTCTTCCTCGATGAGCTCGATGCTGGCGCGCAGGAGGCGAGCTCGCAGATCGCTCACCTCCGCCCGGGTCTTTCGGCCCCGAGACGTGCTGCCTGTCTTGATCATACAAGAAAGCCTGAGCTTTTCACTTGACACTGTCAAGACGATTGCTAGACGCTGTCTATAGACACCGTCTACGAGAAGTCGGAGGCCCGATGGAACGCCACACGCACATGCTGAAGCTTGTCGGGGCCCTGTCGGGGATCGCGATCCTGGGTGCGGGTTGTGCTGGCGCCGACTCCGCGCGTGCCGCAGACAAGCCGGTGGAAACGGCCATCAGCGTGAGGCTCGCGCAGGTCGAGCACGGTGCCCAGAAGCGCAAGCTACGCGTCGCGGGCACGCTGCACATGAAGGCCGAAACCGACCTGGCTTTCAAGGTCGGTGGCGTCGTGACCAAGGTCACCGTCGATGCTGGCTCGCGCGTGCGCAAGGGTCAGGTTCTGGCGTTGGTCGATCCGACCGAGGCGCAGGCCGCGGTGAGTCAGACCAATCAGGCGGTCGAGAAGGCCGAGCGTGACCTCGAGCGAGCGCGCCATCTGAATGCAACCGGTGCTCTCGGCACCGTCGACGTGCAGAACGCGGAAACCGGTGTCGCCGTGGCGCACGCTGCCGCGGAGGCCTCCGCGTTTAACCTGCGCCACACAGCCATCGTGGCGCCGGATAACGGTGTGATCGATCGCCGCCTCTGTGAGGTGGGAGAGATCGCGGCGCCTGGTCGGCCGATGTTCCATCTGAGCGGCGTCTCTCGTGGTGCGATCGTGCGCGCGGCTCTTGCGGACCGAGAAGCGTTGGGGTTGCGGATCGGCGATGTCGCGCAGGTGCGGCTCGACGCCGAACCGGACAAGGTGCTGGCTGCCCGGGTGTCGCAGTTCGCCACGATGGCCTCGCCGGGCACGGGCACCATCGACATCGAGCTCTCGATCGACGATCACATCGGTGCGTCGCTCCCGTCGGGCTTGACGGCGAAAGTCGAGATCGAACGCATCGAGCATCCCGCATCGAGCGTGCCGGTTTCCGCATTGGTCGACGGTGAGGGCGACTCCGCCGCCGTCTATATCGTGGACGGGACGCGCGCCAAGCGTGTGCCCGTGCGGGTGAGCTACTTTAGCGAGGACCGGGTCGCGCTGGCTTCGGGCCTCGAACATCAAGCTGCAGTGATCGACAGCGGCGCATCGCGGCTCAGCGACGGTGCTCTCTTGCGCGTCGAGCCCTAGCAACCAGGCGAGGGCTGCACCGACCTCGACGCAGAAGGGAAATCTTCTCAT
Source organism: Sandaracinaceae bacterium (assembly GCA_017881145.1). Classification (GTDB taxonomy): domain Bacteria; phylum Myxococcota_A; class Polyangia; order Polyangiales; family JAFGIB01; genus JADGRF01. The sequence continues at coordinate 3,626 of JADGRG010000053.1, forward strand.
GCTCGCTGAATTCGCCGTGCGCCGTTGGCAGTTCACGCTGGTCGTATTCATCGCGTTGGTGGCCCTGGGTGCAAATGCCCTGGTCACGATCCCCAAGTCCGAAGACCCCACCTTTCCCATAGCGATCTTCGCGGTGATCGCGGTGCTGCCGGGGTCGTCACCGAACGATCTGGAGCGGCTGGTCGTCGATCCGATCGAAGCCAAGGTCAAGGCGCTCGACGATCTGAAGAGCATCCAGACGGAGATCGAGGACGGGCTCGCCGTGATGCACGTCGAGTTTCGCCCTGGGGTGGATGCGGATCGCAAACGCGACGAGCTGCTGCGCGAGACCAGCGCCTTGCGTCCCACTCTCCCGGCCGAGTTGGTGCGGCTCCAGGTGAAACAGTTCAACTCAGCCACGGTCAACATCGTCGAGGTGGCGCTGGTGTCCGAGACTGCCGCTTATCGTGAGCTTCAAACGCACGCGCAAGCGCTCAAACGACGCCTGGAAAGCCTGCCGGGGTTAGGCGACGTTCAGCTGGCAGGCTTACCCGACCAGGAGGTCAACGTCGCGCTCGATCTGCCGCGGATGGCGACCCTCGGAATCTCCCCGCTCGAAGTGCTCCACGCCATCGGCGGTGAGAGCACGAATATCCCTGCAGGTAGCCTGGAAGCCGGCGCGCGGCGCTTCACCGTCAAGACGAGTGGCGAGTACGCACACGTCTCCGAAGTGGCCGAGACGGTGGTGCGCACCGTCGGGCAGAGCGTGGTCCGCGTGTCGGATATCGCCGAGGTCAAGCTGGGCGACGCGGAAGCCACCCAGATCACGCGCTTCAACGGCAAACGCGCGGTGCTGGTCGCGGCGGCGCCGCGCGAGGGGCAGAACATCTTCGAGGTCAGCAAGTCCATCGACGCCGAGCTTGCGACTTACGTAGCCACGCTGCCCGCTCAGATCCGACTGGAGCGTGGCTTCGAACAAGTGAAGAACGTCGAGCATCGTCTGGGCGGGTTCGTGCGCGACTTCGGGCTGGCGATCTTACTGGTGTTGGTGACGCTGCTGCCGCTCGGGATTCGGGCTTCGCTGGTCGTGATGGTGTCGATCCCGCTGAGCCTCGCGATGGGTTTGCTCATGTTGCAGCTCACGGGCTTCAGCATCAACCAGCTCAGCATCGTGGGTTTCGTGATCGCGCTCGGGCTCCTGGTCGACGATTCGGTGGTGGTGGTCGAGAACATCACACGACATCTGCGGCAGGGTCTCCCGCCGCGCGAGGCTGCGATCCGCGCCACCGGTCAGATCACGGCCAGTGTGCTTGGTTGCACCGCAACGCTCATGTTTGCGTTCTTGCCGCTGCTGGCGTTGCCCGGCGCAGCAGGGCAGTTCATTCGCTCCATGCCGATGGCGATCGTCTTCACCATCTTCGCCTCGCTCTTGGTGTCTCTGACAGTCGTGCCCTTCCTGGCGAGCGTGCTGCTCAAGTCGGAAGGCGAACACGGCAACATCTTCTTGCGGGCCTTACACTTCGTCATAGAGGGCTCCTACCGTCGTGTCCTGGAGAGCGCGATCGCCCATCCGGCGATCACCCTTGCCACCGCCGTGCTGCTCTTTGCCGGCAGCATTGCGCTCATCCCCCGAATTGGCTTCAGCTTGTTCCCCAAAGCCGGCATGCCGCAGTTCTTGGTGATGGTCGAGACGGCGGAGGGCGCAAGCTTCGAGGAGACCAATCGTGCTGCACGCTTCGTGGAGAGCGAGCTCGCGCGGCATCCGGAGATCGGCAAGGTGGCGACCAGCATCGGCAAAGGTCATCCGCAGGTCTACTACAATATCTCTCCCAAGAACGAGCGAGCCAACCGCGCCGACGTGTTCGCAGAGCTCGCGATGCGCGAGCCCCACGCCCAAGCCAAGGTCTATGCTGAGCTGCGTGACGCCTTTGCACGTTTTCCCGGAGCGAAGATCGAGCTCCTGGAATTCGAAAATGGGCCGCCGTTGGAGGCTCCCATCGCGATGCGCTTGCTCGGCGACGACCAGCGCGCACTGGAAGCCGCGGCCGTCGACGTCGAGCACGTGCTTGCGACTACGCAGGGAACGCGCGATGTCCGCAACCCGAGCCGTGAGCGCAAGACGGATCTCCGCGTTCAGGTCGACCGTGACAAGGCTGCTCTGCTCGGCGTTCAGGTTGCGGACGTAGATCGCGCGATCCGGTTGGCTCTGGGCGGCTTCGTCGCCGGCAAGTACCGTGAAGACACGGCAGACGACCCCTACGATATTCGTGTGACCTTGCCGCGCAACTCAGCGACGACCCGGGGCCCAACTTCAGCAGGTGGTGGCGCGCGACCCGGCTTCGAGGTGCTCGAAGAGCTCTATGTGCCGAGCGCGCAGGGTGCGGTGCCGTTGGCTCAGGTCGCGAAGCTGGTGATGGAACCTTCGGCGGCCAAGTTGCGCCACTACAACAAGGAGCGCTGCATCACGGTCACGGCGTTCGTGCGCGACGGATTCAACACCGATCGCTTGACCAAACAAGTGCTCGCGCGCCTGGCCGTGCTCGCATTGCCAGCCGGCGTGCGCATCATGCCTGCTGGCGAGCTCGAAAGCCGACGCGAGAGCTTCGGCGGCTTGGGGATGGCGATGCTGGTGGCTGCGTTCGGCGTGCTGGCGATCTTGATGCTGGAGTTCCGGACGTTCAAGAGCATGTTGATCGTGGCTTCGGTGATCCCACTCGGAGTGATCGGTGGCATGCTCGCGCTCTACTTGAGCGGCAACACTCTTTCGTTCACTGCCAACATCGGCTTCATCGCGCTGATGGGTATCGAAGTGAAGAACTCGATCTTACTGGTCGACTTCACCAACGAGCTGCGCGAGCGGGGCATGTCCCTGGATGCGGCGATCCAACAAGCGGGTGAGGCGCGATTTGTTCCGATCTTACTCACCACTCTCACCGCGATCGGAGGCCTTGTGCCGCTGATTCTGGAGCACTCGAGTCTCTATTCACCCCTGGCGCTGGTGATTCTCGGCGGGCTGGTGAGCTCGACCTTGCTCACGCGCGTGGTGACGCCCGTGCTCTACAAGCTGCTCGCGCCAGCCGTCGAGGTCCGCACTTCGGCAGCGGTAGCGCGCGAACAACCTGCCTCCGCAGACGGGTCACCCTTGGCAGCGAGCTGAGCCAGTGACCCGTTCAGGAGTGACACCAGTGGCACGCCACCAAGCGAAGGCGTCGTGGTAGCCTGCGCGTTGTAGCGATAGATGTGGGGTATACGAGCATGGAACGACTCTTTCTTACGCTCTCGGGCGTGAATGGTTTCCTGGCGGTGGCACTGGGTGCCTTCGGCGCACACGGCCTGCGCGACAAGCTCGGGAGCCTGGCCGACGGGCCGCGCCGGCTGGAGGTCTGGGAGACTGCGTCGCGCTATCAGATGGCGCACGCGTTGGCGCTTGGACTTACGGCGTATCTCTGCACGCGCACCGGCGCACAGGCGGCCTCGCTCAGCGGCTACTTCTTTCAGGCGGGCATCGTGCTCTTTAGCGGCAGCCTCTATGTGCTTGCGCTCACAGGCATTCGCGCGCTCGGCGCCATCACGCCGCTCGGCGGTCTGTGTTTTCTCGCAGGCTGGGTCGCCGTGATAGTCGCGGCGCGCAGCGTCAGCGGTGCGGGGTGACGCTCTTGGCTACAGGCGTGCCGGGCTTGCCGGGCGTGCCGGGCACAGCGGCGGCTGGCTTGGGCTCTGCCTTCGCAAACTTCTCGGCGCTTGGCAGGAGCCGCTCCGCCACGAAGGCCGACACCAGGTATATGGTGTCGTTTCCGTCGCGGCCCAAGTAGTAGTTGGTGTCCAGCTTCTTGCCGATGCGCAGCACGACTTGTTGCGTGCCGGCATCTCCGCTCGGCGTAAACGACACCGTGCCCTCGGGCACGGCACCGATGCCGGCTGCGTCACGCGCGGTGTCCGCAGGCGCGAAGTCCACCGCGCTCAGGCGCGCTGCGCTCGCCACCAGCGACTTCACCAAGCTGCCGTCGAAGTTGGCGATGGCCTTTTCTCCCGGCGCTTGCTTCCAATCTGTGCCCTCGCGCACGAAGTGGAACGCTCCGTGCGTGTTCTGGAAGAGGATGTCGTGCACGTGCTCTGGATCGACCTCCGAGACGGTGCGCTCGCGCCAGTCCTTGAGCTCCTTGTCGAAGGCGAACTTGATCGAACCGGTCACCGAAACGACCACGCTCGAGCTCTTCTCGCGCACCATGGTGTTGCCGCTGCGGTATGCGCCCAGCACGAGATCCAGAAGCACCTTACCGCCTTGCTTGGCGACCACGTGCAAACCCTTGGCGTCGTCGACTTCGAGCTTTTTGTGGTTGTCGGCCTTGGTGGCGGCCATGCCGACCACGGCCAGCTCGCTGAGCTTGGTCAGCGCCGTGTCGACCGCATTCTGGTCGGCAGCCGCCGTCAGCGGCGCACTTAGCTTCCAGCTCTTGCCATGCTTTTCGAGCTTGACGGGTGGCTTGTTCGGCGCCGCGATCTCCAGCTCGTCCACGGCGTCCTTGGCGAGCTTGGGAAGCTTCGCGCTCAGCTCCGGCGGACGGGTGTATTCGCTCTGCCGCGCGTTCCACTGCCAGACTGTCAGCGCCAAGAGCGCGCCAAGAACCAAGCTAGCCGTCAGAAGTCGGTTTCCGGACATCGTGGATCTCCTAGAGAACTTCTACGCCGAGAGCCGTAGGCTGCTCGGCGGGTATGTAACTAATATTAGAGCTGCATGCCGGCTTTGCGCGCCTTGCGTGCTCGCCAGCGGCTGAGCCCGAAGAGCGCGAAGAGTATGGGTAGGCCCAAAGTGTTGGCCCAGCGGTAGGTGCTCTTCTTCTGATCCCAGGCCGCCATGGCTTGCTTGCGTTCCTTGAACGCTTTGTCGGCCTTGGCCTCGTCCTGCTCCTGCACGGCTCGCCGGATGGTGGCTTCGGCTTCCTTCACGTTCATCGGAACCGCCAGCGCCGGATCTTCCACGCTCTTGGCGCGAATCTCGATCAGGTCGCTTTCCTGCGCGAGCCAGTCGATGGCGTTGAGAGCAAGAGCCACTGCGCCGCCTGACTCACGTTGCCCGCGTGACGGGTCGGGCAGGAACTCGTCCCGCATGAAATAGCCAGTCCCGAAGACCAGCACGTGAACCGGCTTCTCAGCGCGTTCAGGCGCCTTGATGTCGCTGGCTGCGTTGGCATTGGCTTCGGGCGTGCTCGCCGGCGCTTGCGCAAACGCCGAGGGAAGCTTGCCCTCCAGCGCAACCGCCATCACGTAGGGGCCGCTATACCCCGGCACGCGCCAGCGGTCGGTTGGCTTCAGCTCGATGCTGGGGCCTTCCATCAGCCACGACTGCTTGGTCGAGTTGGCCAGGAGCGTTCGCTTGACCAGCTTGTCGCTCTTGAGCACGTCGCTCAGCGTCAGTGGTGAGCTGTAAGGTAGTCCCACCTGATCCAGCTTGAAGAGTGCCGGATGCTTGCGCTGGTATTCCGTGAAGCTGACGACCGGCACCGGCGGGTAGGGCACCGGGAGTGGGATCCCCAGCGAAGTCTGCATGCGTGCCCTGCCGCATTGCGCATCGGCGACGAGCTTGCCTTCGAGACGCACGCCCCACTTGTCGAGCAACTTGTTGAGCCCGACGTCGACCGCGCTCGCGGTGGGTGCGCCGCCGGCCATATCGACCTTCAGCGCGCCGCCGAAGATTGCCAGCGAGCCGCCGCGCATCACGTATTGGTTGATGTAACGCAGCTCTTGTTCGGTGAACGGTATCTCAGGCTGCACGATCAGCAGTGCCTTGAGGTCGGCGGGGATCTCCTTGTCGGCCCTGATCTCCTGCACGTCGTAGGTCGGCAGGTAGCCCTTGATGCTGTTCATGTGTGGGCCGCCCTGGGGCTGCTGCATCATCATCATGGGATTCTGTTGCTGCGGGGCCTCGTTGTGGCCGTCGAGCACGGCGATCTTCACCTTCTCGCCACTCATCTCCTTGATCAGCTGCGCGATCTCATATTCGAGCCCGTCGGTCGAGTCGATGTGACCAACGGAACGGGTGTCGCCGAGGTAGTGGAAGGCCAGGCCGCGGTAACCCTCTTGCACGCTGAAGCTGTCGGCTTCGAGCTTCTGATCCTGCACGCGCGGAACGTTGTCACGCTCTGCGGCCTGCTTGTCCTCGTCCTTTTCGGGATGGACGAAACGCAGGGTGATCTTGCCGTGCGAGGCGTCCTTGTATTCGAGGAGCAGGTCACGCACGTAGCGCTCGGTAGCGTTGTGCGGCGGCGGCAGATCGGCGCTGAAGTACGCGACGATCTCCATCTGGTCTTTGAGAGTGCTGGCCAGATGCAGCGAGCCCTTGGAGAGTGAGAAGAGCTGCTTGTCGGTGGTGTCGACGCGGCTGTGGAAGAAGACTCCGAGGACGTTGATCAAGATCAGGATGCCGCCCACCAAGAGCAGGAAGGCTGCCGATTCTTTCGCAGCGCGCGCTTGTTGCTTTTTAGTCATGGCTCAGCTCCAGCGACGGCTTTCGAGCGAGCGGAACGCCAGCACGAGGCTGAATCCGATCACCGAGAGGAAGTAGAAGACGTTGCGGGTGTCGACGACGCCGCGCGCCAGGTCTTGGTAGTGGTAGTCGAACGAGAGCCACTCGACGACCGAAGCAGCAGCCTGCGGCATGAAGGGCAGGAAGCGGCTGACCACCCAGAACGCAAAGCAGATGATGCCGCTGGTAAAGAAAGCGATCAGCTGATTGTCGGTCCAGCTCGAAGCCAGCACGCCGATCGCCAGCATCGCGCCGCCTTCCAGCAGGAGCGCCAAGTAGCCGGTGAACACCGGGCCCCAGTCCAGGCGCCCGAGTGTGGAGACGCTGAGCGGATAGGCGAGGGTGCAGAGCAAGAGCACCGCCAGAAGGCCGAGCGCTGCCAGGTACTTGCCCACCACGACTTCACCGTCTTTGACCGGCATGGTCAGCAGGATCTCGATGGTCCCGGTGCGCTTTTCTTCCGCCAAGAGGCCCATGGTCAGCGCGGGCATCGTGGGCAGCAGTAAGACTGACATCAGGTCGTACATGCCGCGCACCGAGGCGCGGTTGATCAGGAAGAATGGGTTCCAGAAGAAGAAACCCATGAGTATGAGGAAGAGGCAGACCACGATGTAGGCCGCGGGGCTGTTGAAGTATCCGCGAAACTCTCGCTTCGCGATGGTGAGCGTTCTGTGCATGGAAGTGCGCTCCTTTCGAGCTCGGTGTCGCGCGACGGTGGAGAGTTAGGCCGCTGCTTTTCCGCCCGCGGTCGGGCCGGTGGTGAGCTCGCGGAAGACTTGTTCGAGGTTTTGTCCCTCGCGACGCAGGCCGACCAAGGTGTAGCCCTTGTCGACGGCTGCTCTGAAGATGCTGGGGCGCAGGTCGTCGTCACCCTTGGGCAGAAGCTCGAAGCTGAGCTCGCCGTTCTCGGCGTCCTCGATGCGTCGCGCACGATCCACGCCGGGCAGCCCCGCGAAGGCCGCCTCGCAGCCCTTCAGGAAGCTCTCGTCGTCCTGCTTCTTCAGCACGGTTACCACGCAGCGGGCCTTGCCGGCGCGGTCGCGCAGGCCCTCCGGTGTGTCGTCGGCGACGATCCGACCCTTGGAGATGATCAACACGCGGTTACATGCGATCTGCACCTCGGCCAGATTGTGCGTGGAGAGAATGACCGTGCGCTGCCGGCCGATGTCCTTGATCAGGTCGCGGATCTCCACGGCCTGGTTGGGATCGAGCCCGCTCATCGGCTCGTCCAAGATCAGGATCGGCGGCTCATGGATCAGCGCTTGGGCGAGGCCCACCCGCTGTCGGTAGCCCTTGGAGAGCGCGCGGATCTCCTTGGAGATGACGTCGCCGAGGCCGGTCTCCTCGACCACGATCTTGACGCGCTTGCGGGTGTCGGCGCCGGTGATGCCGCGCATTTCGGCCACGAACTCCAGATACTCGAGCACCAACATATCGTGGTAGAGCGCCGTGCTCTCCGGCAGATACCCGATGGACGAGCGCACGCCGATGGAGTCCCCGGTGATGTCGCATCCGTTGACCTTGGCACTGCCCTCGGAGGGCGAGGTGAAGCAGGTCAGGATCTTCATGGTGGTGGACTTGCCGGCGCCGTTGGGCCCGAGAAACCCCAGCACCTCGCCCTTTCGCACCTGCATGCTCACGCGGTCCAGCGCCAGCACGTTGTCGTAGCGCTTGGTCAGTCCGTCGGCTTCAATCATCACGTCGTTCATCAGACCCTCGCTTCGCACGCAACTTGGTGCGATGGCTCCCCGCGCAAATTCCCGAGCCCGCGCGGGCGCGCGGTCTCAAGGAGGCGGCATCGTAATCACCACCGCCGGCCAGTCAAGCCAGTGCTGTGAGGGCGTTAACCGGGTCGCTCCGGCTTTATTCCCCGGCGCTCACACGGCCAGCAGAGCGGCGAAGCCAGCCTCCGCGCCGGGGCCCTCTACCGCACGTATGTCCAGGCCACCTCGGGCTTGCGCTCGAAGTGCACGTGGTTTTGATGCTCGCGATCGTGGTGGGGCGTGATGATGACCTGGAAGAGCTTCTCGTCGACGGCTTCGCAGGTCAGCCCCCGCAGCAGGCGCGAGGACGAGGCCTCGTCCGGTCGCATCGGGCAGGGAGCGGCACCGTGCTCGCGGCCCTCCCAGTCGCTCAGCACGTCCAGCACTTCGCCATCGTCCAGCGTGAAGCGAGCCGCATCGATGGCCAGCCCGTGAGCGTGGCCACTGACGCGACCGTCGTGCGCCACGTGGGCGTGGGGCCGATACATCGAATAGTGCTCGACGCGACGCACGCCCGCGCGTCGCAGATCCGCAGCCCAAGCGGAGAGCGAAAGCGCCAGCCGGCAATCCAGCACGGCGTGCAACGGGTTGTGATCGGCGCAGACGAACTCCACTTCGCCGACCGGCCCCGTCAGTCGCACCGGCAACGCGACGCCGGCAGCCTGGGTCGGGTCGACCTCCTCGAAGGGGATGCCGGCGCGCCGTAGCTTGTCGTAGCAGCTGGCCGTCGCGGAGCCTTGGTCGACGGCGTCGACGTCAGGCCTCGGCCCTCGCTTGCCGTCGCGGACTCGCTCTGCGTGCACGGCAGCATGCATGGCCGCGGGCGTGGGCGCTCGGCTCGCAGCAGCGCGGTGAGCGCTCTGCAACGGCTGCGCGGACACGGAAGTGTTGG